>DASQDA010000381.1:0-5044 GCA_035634435.1 Polyangiaceae bacterium | reverse complement strand
CGTGAGCAGCAACGCCTCCCAGGTTCGTCCGCTGCGCTCGCTGGCAATGGTGGTCGCGGCAACAGCAGGCCCGACCCAGGTGACCACGGCGAAGGCCAACGAGAAAAAGGTATGGAACACTCCGATGCCCACCTGGGCGGGCTCGGCCGTGACGCTCAGCACCCCGCCAATGGACGCAATGAGCAGGGTCATCACACAGGTTACGACAGCAAGGATGATGGGCGTCCGACCCAGGCGAGCCGATTGTTTGAGCTCGCGGATCCAGACGGGATTCGGGTCGCGTAGCCCCGCCCGTAAGCTCCATCGAATGCGCTCGAAGAGCCCCGCGGATGCCGTGGGGGAGGACTGAGCCTCAGTGTGCAATTGCACGCTCATTGGAGATCGCCTCGGGTAACTTCCAGAAAAATGCGTTCGAGCTCGTTGCGCTCTGGCTCCACGCCCACGACCAAGACGCCCTGCGCCACCAGATGACGAACCAGATCGGCCACGAACCGCTCGTCGCCTTGGTAGTGAACGGTGAGCTGTCCGCCGGCGGCCGGCTCCACACCGAGGATGCCGTTGCCGTAGGCGAGCAACCCGGCGACGCCGTACGCGTCGCCCAGCACTCGCAACTTGAGCCGGCGTCGAGCTTGCGGCGGCAGCGGCACCCCACCGGGAGTACTGCTTTGCTGCGAGACGCCTAGCGCGCCTTCGCCTGGCGCAAAGGGCATGGTCTGCTCGGCAGGCGCCGGCTTTGCCACCGCGAGCCGCTCCGCGATTTCAGCGATCGGCCCCGCAATCACCAGCTGGCCGCGCTCGAGAATGCCGATCGAGGTACACACGTCGCTCAGCTCGCTCAGGATGTGGCTGGAGAGAAAAATGGTCTTTCCGAGCTCCCGCAGCTCGAGCAACAGGTCGCGCACTTCGATGCGTGCTCGGGGGTCGAGGTCGCTTGCGGGCTCATCCAGCACCAGAACCTTGGGGTCGTGCAGCAGGATGCGTGCGATCTGCAGGCGCTGCTTCATGCCCTTGCTGAGAGCGGCCACCAGCTTGTCGTCGAGCTTCTTGAGCTCGGTGAGCTCGAGCACTGTCTCGACGACACCGCCGTCCACAATGGCATGTGCGTCGGCAAAGAACTCCAGGTACTCGCGGATAGTGATGCGGTCGTACACACCAGCGTGGTCCGGCATGTAGCCGATCAGGCGCCGCACGCGCTCGGGCTCCAGGCTCACGTCGATGCCGTCGATTTCGACGCGACCGACAGCTGGTTCCAGCAGCGTGGCCATGACCCGGATGGTGGTGGTCTTGCCCGCACCATTGGGACCGATGAAGCCGAAGATCTCGCCGTGCCCGACGTCGAAGCTGACGCCGCGGAGCACCGGCACGCCCGAGAAGCGATGCCACAAGTTGTGCACGCGGATGGCGACGCTAGCCGCAGAGGGCGCCTGCGGCCGCGCGGGCTCGGCGGCAGCCGTGTCGTCCGGAGCGGGAGCGGCGCTCGGGTCGGCAGGCGGCGCGGGCTCACTCACCGAACACCTCCCGTCCCGACGACGCGCAGCAGGAGTCGGTCATAGTCCACGCGCAGCCCGGAGTCCGAAAGCTTTCCTTCGCCGCCATCCAGAGCACCGATCAGCACGGGTACGTCGGGCGGCCACCACTCGGTGTCACCTCCGAGCGCCGGCTCCAATAATGACCACGCACGTCCGAGGCCGGGAAAGTCCCTGTCCAGCGTGCCGGCGAAAGACCCCGCGTCGAGAGGAACGACGCCAATGCCCCCGGGGCCCGGGGCTCCCAGACTGCCCAGCAGCTTGCCGCTCGATACTCGCACCGCAGTGCCATCCTTGATGCGGGCGAAGTAGCGGGCGTCGGCGCCGGGAGCCCTCACGACGACGCCCAGCAGATCTGCGGCCGCTCGGTTGCGGACGAGATAGTCCTCCCCGTCGGGCACGACGCTGATGCCCCCTGCCAGATCGGCGAAACCGTCCTCACGTATCAGAACGGTCTGCCAGGGCTTGGTGCGCAGCTTTTGCAAGCGCGGACCATCGCGATCAACGAGGAGGCTTCGCGATAGCTCGTCCGCATCGGCGGCCACGTCAAGCAGGTGGTGGCGGTGGCCGGCGTGCGCGGTCAAGTCGCGCGAGGACGCCGCGTAGAAACCGCGAAAGCGCAGCGCAGCGCCGGTCGTCATGCCCGCACCTGCTTCCACGAAGGTGAGGCGTCGAGCTCGCCCGGAGATCCCTTTACCGAGGATGCCGAGCCCCGCAATGACGCTCAACGTGGCCGCCGACCAAAGCGGCAGCCTCCAGAGCGCACGCAGCGGTTTGCCCTGGCGAGCTGCCAGGTAGAAGTTGAGCGGTCCGGCCAGCAACGCGTAAGCGAGAAGCACCAGCGCCGACACGACGATCGTCCAGCGCGAGGCCTGGTTGGGATCGAGCTCGCGGCGCACGCCTTCTACGTTGGTCGTCCCGGGTAGGCTGCTACTGGAGCGAAGGACGACGTGCTGCTGGCGGTCGAATGCATGGCGAACCAGATCGAGCAGCTTGTGGCGCGCCCATGGGTCCTGGACAGCGACCGGATCGCCCGTATCGAATGCAAGCAGGTGCACCTCACCGAGGCCGTAGCTGCAGCTGGCTCCCCAGGGTGTGTTGCGCAAATTACCGCCGCTGAAGCCGGTTAGCAGCTTGGCGAGCTCATTGCCGGGTGCCAAGCGCAGCGGGCGCTTGGAGCTATTGGGCACGGGCACCCCGCTGTCGGCGTCCTCGGACGCGGGCCAAAACAGCGTCGGAGCGAGCAGCTCTCGGCTCGGCGCAGCTCTCGTCGCGGACCCGGCCAGCAGCGTCTGCAAGGAGGGGTCGGTGAGCTCCTCGGGCCGTTGCAGACTGAGGGCGACAGCGCCTCCCGCCAGGATCCACCGCGCGAGCGCGGCGCGCTCGGGCTCTGCGAGCCGCGAAAACTCTCGCCCAGTGGCCATTACGAGCGTGGCCGCCGAGTAGCTCGCTGCGAAGCTGGGAAGCAGAGCGTCGCCCGTCGCAGGATCGATGGGGGCGCTGCTCACGCCCACGACGGCCGCGCGCGCGTGGCGCGCGTAGGGCGCGCTGCGAGTCGAGGTGAAGCGGAGGCCCCGCAACACGGCACCCATGCGGCTGGGAGTGCCCAGATCCAGCACCAGAGCGTCGGTCGGGCGTGCGCCGCTGATGGCCATCTCGGCGAGCAGCTGGCCCTCGGTGTCGCGCGCGCTGACCTGCAATTGCGCCGCGTTACCGTGAAACCCGCGGCTGGGTGCCTCGATCGTGGCGCGTGCGTTCGGAGCGAGAGCAAACGGGATGCTCGTCGTGAGCTCGGGGCCACGCCGCGTGAAACCTGCGCGGCTATGGACCTGCACGCTGCCGCTGACGGGCCGCGACGTTGGATTTTCCAAGCGCACCAGCAGGCTGCGCCAGCCGCCATCGTCCGGAGCGGTCCCGCCGAACATGGGGATGGCCTCCATACGTAGCTCGGGCTCGGCGAGCGCGATCGCCGGCACGAAGAGAGCGCCGAGTGCAGCGACCAGCGCGCCGCCAGCGCGGGCTCCGGGACGCCCGATCGAGCGCTTGACCCGCTTCATCCCGCTTCCTGGATCGTGCGTTCGACGTCTTCGGGCCGAATGGCCAGCGAGGCAACCAGCTCCTGGATGATGTGGTCGGTGGAGATAGCGTCGGCCTCGCCCTCGAAGCTGCGCAAGATGCGATGTCGCAGCACCGGCAAGGCGGTTCGCTGCAGGTCCGCGAACGCCACGTTGCCGCGTCCTTGCAGTAAGGCGACGGCCTTGGCTGCCAACACCAGCGCCTGCGCGCCACGCACGCCGGCGCCGTAACGCACCGCCTTCCGCACCAAGGGCGTGGCGCTCGCCTGCTCCGGTGAGCTTGCGTTGACCAGGCGCGCGGCGTAGGGGAGAACGGGGACGGCTACGCGGATCTCGCGGCACAGCTCGCGCAGACGCAGCACGCTCTGCACGCCGAGCACCGGCTCCGGCGCTGCGTTCGCTCGGCCCGTCGTCTGGCGCAGAATGCGCTGGAGCTGCTGCTCGTCCGGCGAGCGCACGCTGATCTTCAGCAAGAAGCGATCGAGCTGGGCCTCCGGCAACGGGTAGGTGCCCTCCATCTCGATGGGGTTTTCCGTCGCAAGAACGAAAAACGGCTCCTCGAGCACGTGGCGCTGTCCGGCGATGGTGACCGCGTGCTCTTGCATGGCCTCGAGCAGGGCGCTTTGCGTCTTCGGGGTCGCGCGGTTTATCTCGTCGGCCAGCACGACTTGCCCGAAAATAGGACCGCGGTGCAGCTCGAAGCGGCGCTCCGGCTGCGAGGCGCCGCTCAGCACGAGCACGTTGGTGCCAGTGATGTCGCTGGGCATTAGATCGGGTGTGAACTGGATGCGAGAGAACCGCAGATCGAGGCAGGCCGACAAGGTGCGGACGAGCAACGTCTTCCCGAGACCCGGGTTGCCCTCGAGCAGCACATGGCCCCCGGCGATCAAACCCCACATCACCTGCTCGACGACTTCGTCTTGCCCGATGACCACGCTGGAGACCGCGGCGCGCAGGCGTTCGCACTCCAACTTGGCCTGGGCGAGGCGCCGCTCGAATGACTCCATCACGGCTCACTATATCGCGCGCAGCGCGCTGTCAGGGCTCGAAGTAACGCCCGACTTGCTCGCGGTAGGCTTCGGGAATGTCCGCCCCTTCCACCGCGCTGACCTCACCGGCTCCGACGTTGCCGAGGTTGCCGGTGCCGAGCTGACGCGCCGTCTCGCCTGGACGGGCTTCGGCACGGCCAAGCGAACGCGTGGCGAGGGGAGCACCCGGTAATAGTTGCGTGGCGGCCCTGGCCCGCAGCTCGTCGCCGTGAAGCGCTGGCGTTTGCCCGGCGTGACCGGCGGCCCCGCCACCCCGTCCCGCAGCGTTGCCTTGTCCGGGTTGCTGCCCAGGCGAAGCCGCGTTGCCCTGGCCGACGCCGGATTGTCCAGGGCTCGGCACGGGCAGGACGCCGAGACCGCGCTGGGCCTCGGCGCCACCGCGCTCGGCCTCCTC
>DASQDA010000380.1:0-5684 GCA_035634435.1 Polyangiaceae bacterium | reverse complement strand
GTAGCCGGCGTTATGATTTTGCCATTGCCGCGCGCGCGCCGTGTGCGCAAGGCGCAGTGGCTGTCAGTCTCGGGTCGTCAGTGCCGCGCTTCGACGACGCTCCCCCTGCCGCGCGCAGCGGCGAAGCCGCGAGCACGGCTTTGGGGGAGGTCGGCGGCGCGCAGCCTGCGCAGCGGGCGAGCACCGACGGGTGGGGGCACCTCTACCCTCGGGCGACCTTAGGCGGCACGCGACCTTGCCGACCAACGCCGCGGAAGAGAAGGCGAAAACGGTACGGATCCCTCTCCACGCGCATGGACGTGAGTCAACGTGGATCGACTGAGTTTGGGCTGAAAGGAACGCACGCTGGCGGCTGTCGCGGGCGATCGTCATGCTCAGGCGCGGTCCTCTTCATCTCGAAAACTCCTGACTCAATCCGGTTTGAGGACGCGCACCAGTGAGCGTTCCAGGTGGCGCCTGAAGTAGATGGCTGCTTCGTCATGCGCCAGCGGGTCCGTCGAGATGGTCACATCGAAGCCGCTGACGACCCTCTCGAAGGCGCCAGTGACGAGATTGACTCGCACGAAGGGAAGCGCGCCGTTTTGGTGGCCCGGGCTAGCTGAAGCAAGACCGTTGAAGGATCGCCAGTAGACGTGGCTGGCGTCGAGCACACCTTGCCCAATGCTTTCGCCAAGACTCGGCAACTCCTGGATGCAGCCAGTCGATAGGTCGAGCATCATCAGCTTCTCCACGGACACTAGGGGATCGAACTGGGTTCTTTGAAGGAGCCAGAGCACGCGTCCCGGCGTTACTTGAAAGTTCGTCGGGCTCCCGGAAGCGCCTTCGAGCGCGGAGACGATCCGGGGAGGACCTCCGTCCAGACTGGCCGCGAGCAAAACCCAGGTTTCGGCAGCCTCGTTCCTGGAGAGCCAATAGGCCACTCCGTCAACGACCTGATGATACTCGCTGCTGCTCGGGGGAATGTGTGTGAGAGTTTCGAGGCCGGCATTCGACACCCGGTGCAGCCGCCCCTGAGAGCGCACGATCACGCCGCCTGCGTGCAGCGCCAACGGGTACATGATGTCGGTCTCGAGCTCGAAAACGAGCTCCACTGTGCCTCCCGTCTTGGGTGCCGCGTAGAGCCGGCTCGGCGGCGGAGGTCCATCAGCGCTAGGCGGCCCTCCGACGTTGCTCCCTGCATCAGACCAGTAGAGTGTGGTCGCATCGGTCAACATGCCGAGCACGGTGATCGGCTCGGTCACCGCGGGACGCAGCTCGACACTCGTGGTTGCCCCGCGCCCGAGCGCGCGCAGGGCTCCCGAGTCCTCGGTCCAATACAAGCCGTCGGCGTCGGCCACAGCCATGACGACGCTCACCGCGTCGGGCACGTCTTCGAAGGTCGTCGTCACTTCGACAGGCTGCCGTACGCCACCCGGGAACGAGGCACAGCTCTCGACCTCGGTCGACCATTTGCTGGAGCGACACTCGCTCTCGACGCAGAGCCAATGTGAATTGTGGGCGGAGCAGTCCGCGTTCGTCGCGCAAGCGATCCGACAGTGCTGCGAGCAGGTGGCGGCGGCGTGGAGGTCCGTGCAATCCGTGCTTGCGCTGCATTCCCTGGTGCACGAGCCCTCGAAGCAAGAAAGGCCAGCGGGGCAGCTTTCGACGCATAGTTCCAGGAAGTGAGTTTCGCTTCCGACCTTGGATGTGCTCGAAACGAGGCCACACGCGGCCAGGAGGAGCCACAGGCAGGCAAGCGCAGGACGTACAGGCAAGGTCTTCGTTTGCATTCGCTTCTCCAAGAATTACTCGACGACTTCGACGGTTTCCGTGCGCACGAACTGGCCCACATAGACGGTAACGAGATCGGGAGTCGTCTGCTCGGGGTGTTCGGCGTTGTACGCTTCGACGCGCGCCCGCAACTCCGAAAGCTCTTTTCGCGAGCGACTCAGAACCTCGTAAACGTCGGGCGCCAGCGGGTGGTCGGGCGCCATATCGAAGCTGTAGGTGCTCCCTCCGTTGCGTGCTCCGTCACCTGCTCCGCGCAGGCGAGAGCACAGCGTCCTCACGACAGCCTGGAAGTGGTCCAGCATCGCCGCTTCCCAGCCGCTCGATTCGCTTTCTCTGACCTCGATCTCGCGGGTCGAATACACGCCATCGAGGACCGTGACACGCCCGCCATCGGTCAAGCTCTCCAGGGCGGCATCGACCCGCTCGGGTTCCGTGTGGATGCGTGCCTTCAGCTCGGCAGACGTCAAGGGCCCCTCGCGGTAGACCAGCAGCCACACGAGCTGAACGAGGCCATCGGTGGCTTGCTCCAACGAGGCCAGCTCATCGGTCGTGGCGGCGCGGTAGCCCGTCGCGACACCGCGCCCCAGCTGCATCAAAAGGCCGCTTTCGCCAAGGTCGTTCAGGATGCCGCGAACTTTGGCTTCGTCGTCGAGGTGAAACTTTGCCAAGACTTCCCCGCGTGTCACCAGGCGATCGCTCGGCACGAAGTCCAGCACCGCCGACCAGAGTGAGCGACCGCGCTCCGTTACTGACTCGCTCAGCCGATGGATACGCCGGCGATAGCTGCGGAGCGCCAGGCCGAACATGTCCGCGGTCACCTTGCGGCTCAGCCCTTGCGCCTCGAGCTCGCGCGCGAGATCCAGGAAGACGCGGTCTGCGATGTGCGCGAGCGGTGCGCGGGCTCCACCGCGCGTGGCCAGCTCGGCGATGAGAACCATCGTCTGGCGCACGATTTGGTCGATGAGGACGAGTGGGTTCACGTTTTACCTGGGCGCGGTGTTTCTGCCGGGCTGTCCAGTGCACACAGAATGGTGCACGAGAGGGGCGCCGAAGGGCAGAGGACAAGTGGGTCCTCCCCCCGGGGGAGCCCGGCGAGTCGCAGTAGGCCGCGTATAGCGGCCAAGCCAGCCGGCACGGCGCTCGCCCCATGCGCTCGTCGTGGGGCATCCCGCTGTTCCGTTCGGCCCGCCCGCTCCCAGCTACCAGCTCCATCGCCCGGAGACGACGACGCTCTACGCCGTGGTCAGCGACAACGTCGAGACGCTCTACGCCGCCGGCTTCGAGGGCGCGGCGCTGCCGCGATTCGTACCGCGCGAATTCGACGGATACCTCGACTGCGGACTGCTCTGCCGCGGCTTCGCACGCCTGAAGTGCAACGCGTGCGTCGAGCAGCACCTCGTGGCGTTCAGCTGCAAAGGCCGTGACTTCTGGCCGTCCTGCCCCGGGGCGTCGCATGCGTCAGACCGCCACGAGTCTCATCGAGCACGTGCTGCCGCCCGTGCCGCTCCGGCAATGGGTGTTGACACTTCCGTTCGAGCTCCGGGGCCGGCTCGGCTTCGACGGCAAGCTCCTCGGCACCGTCGCGCGGTTGTTCGTCGATTCGGTACTCAGCTGGTATCGACGGCGTTTGCGCGAGCACACGCGAGCACGCGGAGAGCGGCGCCGTCGTCGTCGTCGTGCAACGCGCGTCGTCGGATCTGAAACTCAACCCGCACCTGCACGTCGTCTTCCTGGATGGCGTGTACACCTCACCGGCTAACGGTGGGGCTCGTGTTCCGAGCGCTCCCTCACCTGTCGACCACCGACGTGGCCGATGCGCTTCAGATCGCCTTCGAGGGGCGCCCGGGCGTCTGCTGCATCGAAAAGAGCGTCACGCCTCGCCCCACGGCACCCCGGATGAGGGGTATCTTCTCGTCGTTGCTGCGCGGCGGGTGATACGTCCCGCTCTTCATGCTCATGCAGCCAAGTCCGATGGCTGAGACTTCGGATCGAGGTTCCGTCTCACGCGAACTCGGCGGTGAACGCCAACGACGGCGCGCGCGCACTGACCGCGCTAGGCGAATGCGATGAGCGCTTTGCGCGCGTTGTCGGCGTTTCGGTCGCGCAGTGCCAATTGTACTGTGCTGCTTGGCGTCGCCGACCGCGACAGTTCACGTCGACGGCGTCGATCATCTCGGATTCTTGGAACCGCCGTGGTTTCCCGCGTGTGCCGGACTAACTCAGACTGTAGGCTTCTCTGCTTTACGAGCGGCATTGAAAAGGGCGCTAAGGAACTGGCCAACGGCTATTTGGATCAGTGACGATGCGGCTGAGGCCGGAACGATCGCGGTCGGCCGCTGCCGATGGTGACCGCGGCCGCGGCGGTCTCCTCCCGCAAGCCTAGGACTTCCTTGCGCGGGACCCCGCTGCACAGCGGGGGCCTTGATTCGATTTCGCGCAACCCGTCGACTGACGTCTCTACCGTCGGTTCTAGCGGGCTCTCGACGCGGAGCAGCAACCCCCGGCGGACCAAGTCGGGCACTCGGTACCGCGCTTCGTACCCGTCGAAGCCGAGGGCGAGTCCTGCGGTGCGTTCGTCCGAATGCTCGCGTGCGACGGCTTCGCGTAAAGCATCCGCCTTCCGGCCGACGCTGGCGCAAAGGTGTCCTCAGCAGCGAACTGACCCTGCGTGGTTTCCACTGCGCTTGTAGCCGCTCGTCCTCGGCGGCTTCGAGGCGTTCGCGCTCGCGAGCTTCGCGTTCACGAGCTCGTTCAGCGTGGCGAACAATCGCGGCGCGTTGGGCCGCGCTTGAGGCAGATTGCTGCGCCTTGAAGGCGTCGAGGCTGTCCGTTCAGAGCCAGACTTGGCCCGAGTTGTGGGTCACGGAGTCGAGGCCGCGCCCCTCCGCGGCCCGGATTGCTGCTCCGCGCGTAGCGGAGAGAGTGGGATTCGAACCTCGGTACCCTTGCGGGTACACATGATTTCCAATCATGCACCTTCGGCCACCCCCTTGCTGCCCCGCACCGTTCCGTGCTCGCCCTGCGGGCTGCGCGCGTCCTGCCTCCCCCATACGTCGTGCTCGCGCGCTCTGCAGGGTCTTGACTGGAGCTGTTACCTCATGGCCAGGCGCGCGCTGCGCGCGACGTGGAGGGAGGCCGTCGTGGTGCGACGGTCGTCAGCGACTAGGGGGTGCAGGAATGAACGCGCTCAGCAGTAGCGCGCGGAGCGTTCCTGCTTGTGCACTGCAGCGCGTCGTGTAGCTGCGTCCGGTGACGACTGAGCGCTGCCACGCACGCCTCCAGCGCCAGCAGCGCGCCGGGCTTCGCGGGAGGCGCACGCTCCGCGCCGCGCCCGCGATCGGTGGCGCAATACGTTGGGGGCGCGTCACGCAGCCTGCGCCAGGAGGGCTGCGCCCGGCACGCCGCCGGCGCCGGAGGCTCGGATGCGTCATCCCCAATCGTCTCGTCACAAAGCAGTCAGTCGGCTCGTGCTCTTCGCTCGGCAGCATCGCTGCTGCCCAACTGAGTCCGAGGCGCTGCTGTGGTCAGCTCTGAAGGGGCGTCAGCTCGGGGTGTCCTTCCGCCGGCAGGTGCCCGTCGGCGGACGCTTCATTGCTGACTTCTGCGCACCGGCTGTCAGGCTCGTCGTGGAAGTGGATGGCGCTGTTCACGCACGCCTCCGGCGTGGGCTCGATGAGCGACGCGATCTGAAGCTGCGTCGCGCTGGCTTTCGCGTCGTGCGCGTGAGTGCAGAGCTGGTGCTCCGCCACCTGCCCGCCGCGCTGGCGCTGATCCGTGCCGCGCTGTAGCGGCGCTTTGCTTCTTGCCGTTGCCGCGCGCGCTGTGCCTACAACGCGCCGTGTCTGCAACGCGCAGTGTCTGCAACTCTCGGACCGCCGGCGACGTCTCAGTACCGCGCTGTGACGACGCTCCCC
>DASQDA010000379.1:0-4222 GCA_035634435.1 Polyangiaceae bacterium | reverse complement strand
AGCGCGCACCAGGCTATCGCAGTACGTAGGAACCACGCCCTGGGTGGACGCAAATCGCGAAGATCCAGAGGCTCTCGCCACGGCCGAGCAATTGGTGCGTGGTGGCTTGAAGCGAGCGGCTGCCGACCACACCAATTTCGCCCGAGGCTACTACGAGAAGGCTCTCGAGCTGAACGACGAGGGTGAGCAGCGCGCCTTGATCGAGAAGGCAATTGCCGAGTACCGCCTCGCGGAAACGGGCTGGGCCGCTTATATCGAGCAAGAGCCGACGGCGATGGACTCCTACGAGAGTCGCTTTTGGCTGGCGGACGCGCGCTACTGGGGCGTGGTGCTGCAGGTGGCGCTCGGGCGCAGTCCCAGTGCCGATGAGGTCAGGTTGGCGCGAGAGTCGGCAGTTGCCGTGCGCGATTCCAACGAAGACGACAAGTATCTGCAACCTGCCGCGTACTACGTGGTCACCATCGCCGAGAAGATCCTCGAGGACGAGTACCGCAAGTTCGAGCAGTCGAACGGGCAACAAGGCATCGCCCGGCGCACCGAGGTACAGTTCTCGGGCGAGGGGACGGACCGCAAGGTCGTCGTCGATCCGATGCCCGCGCCGGTGCTCGACTCCGTGCGCGCCCGCGACGAGTACAACGATCGCATCCCGCTCGAGCGCGATCCACAACGCAACGGCCTGTTGTACGCGTTCCAGTCGGCGGATCTGTACTTCGTCTACGGCCAATTCGACGATGCGCGCAAGCGCTTCAGGCCCATCTACGACCAGTACTGCGGCAAGAACGAGTGGGGCTACAGGGCCTGGGAGAAGCTCATCAGCATGAGCAACTTCGAAGGCAATGCCGACGCCAGCCGCAAGCTCGCGGAGGGCAAGAGCTGCGCCTACAACGAAGAGACGCAACGGGCCGAAGAGTCGATCCGCAAGCCGGTCAAACAAGGTGTGGCCTACCTGGATGCGCGTCGGCTCTACGAAGAAGCCGAGAAAATGCCGGACGGTCCCGAGCGCGCGAAGCGCTGGCGGGAAGCGGCGGCCGCCTACAAGGTGGCGCTCGACGCGGCTCCGGACCGGGACGAGGCGCCGGAGGCCGCGATGAACGGCGCCTTCGCCTACAAGCAAGTGGGTGAGTACGACAAGGCGATCGGGATGTATGAGCTTTTCATCTCCCGCTACGGCAATCAGCAGACACTCAACCGACTGCGCACCGGCGACCCCGCTGCAAAGCCCCCCGTTGCCGCTGATCCGAAGCGGTACGAGGAGCGAGTCGGCTATCTGCGCAACGCTTACGATGCCCTGGCCTCGGCGTACGTTCTGTTCTTCAACTACCCGCGAGCTGCCGAAACGTACGACAAGATCAGCACGAACGAGCACTTCAAGCAGACAGACCGCCGCGAAGCGGCGCGGCAAGCGCTCTCGCTCTACTCTAGCCTGGGCGACGCCAACGGGATGACGCGCTCGCGCGAGCGCTTTCAAGGGTTGGCTGCTTCGCCGAAGGAAATCGCAGAGGCCGACTTCGTCGTCGCGAGCGCCGAGCTGAAGCGCTGGGACCCGTACAGCCCGGACACCGGCGCCAACGCTACCGCGCGGCGCGCGGCGCAGAAGGCCATGGACGACTACTACAACGCGAACCGCAACCGTGACCCGGCTGCGCAGTACGTAGTGCAAGCAGCGTACTGGGCGGCGCGTACACGCAAAGCCATCGCCGCGGCCGACACCGACACCACGTGGCTCAACACCATCGCGGCGTTCGAGCGCTGGCGAAGGCTCGCGCCGCAGGAGGGTGGCCGCAGCACGGCCGTTGGGTCGCGCGAGGCCGGGATGGCGGCCGAAGCCGACTTCTCGCTCGTAGACCAGGAGCTAGTCAAAAAGTTCGACTACGAGTCCGGCTTCCATCGCTACCGTGGGACCGTGGTCGAGGTGATGCAGCGCTATCGCGCCGACATCGTCGAGGCGAAGCGCTGGGACGAACGGCTGCAGCGGATCGTGGACACGTACATCTCCCCGGAGTGGACGGCCGCCGCCTACGCTCGCCAGGGTACGGTCTGGGACTCCGTGCGCACGGGTCTCTACAACACTCGTCCGCCAGAGCTGAGGATGTTCGACCCCAAGCAAGATGCTCTCTTGAAGAAGGCGGAAACCAGCGACAATCCCGACCTGCAGGCTCGAGCGGACGAGATCCGCGTGTCCGTACAGCAGGGTTGGCGCGACAGCCGCGAAAAGGAGCTCAACGGTGCGGACGAGATCATGGTCGATCGCTACGGCAAGTCGATCATGGTGGCTCGTCGCTACAGCGTCTCCAACCCCGCGGTGACGCGGGCCATCCGGCGCCTGGCGTTTTTCACCGACGTGGTCGGCGAAGCGAAGATGAAGCAGTACACGGCGACCGTGCAGGATCTGAACTACACCGAGGGCATGTTCTTGCGCATGCGTCCCGGGCAGGTTGCCTCACCGCAACCTCAGGGTGCCCCTCCGCCGTTGCCGGCGTCGGTGCAGTGAGATGGAGTCTCGTATGAACATGCAATTACGTGGCTCAGTGCTTCTGCTCGCGGTCTTGGCCGCGGCGTGCGGTTCCGGCGGCGGCTCTGGCGCGGCCGCCAAGGCGCCGCCCAGCGCTCCACCGACCATGGTTGGGCAGTCCGGTGCTGGTGTGCCCGATGAGGAGTTCGGCGTCAGCGATACGCCTGGCGCCGAGGGTGCGGCGGAGCGACCCAAGATGACCGCCTCCGCTGCGGAGGCGTATGCGGCAGGTGTGGCCGCTTTCCGCAGCGGCGACATGCCTGGCGCGCGCACCCAGTTCTCGCAGGCGACGCAGCGCGACTCGAAGGCGTTTCAGGCCTACTATTCGCTCGGCGTCGTACGCGAGCGACTTGGCGACGTCCCTGGAGCCCTATCTTCCTACCGACAGTCTACGATGATCGTGCCCGATTACGAGCCGGCCATCGTCGGTTACTCGGTGTTGCTCGCGCGCAGCGGCAAGGCCGATGAAGCGGTGGAGTATCTGAACGGTCGCCTCGGTGCGCTGCCCAACAGCGCGGCGGTCGCCGCTGCCATGGCCGAGGTAAAATCCATCCAGGGTGATTCCGGCGCGGCTCAGCGCTACGCGCAAGAGGCGCTGAAGAAGAATCCGGATTATCGCCCCGCGATGGTGACCATCGCGCGGGATCACTATCGCGCGCGTCGCCTCGATCTGGCGCTCTATGCGCTGAAAGGCGTGCTGGACGGTTACGGCCCCGAGAACCCTCCGCGCGACAAGAACAACTCGGAAGCGCGCCTGATCCGTGGCCTCATCTACAAGGAACAAGGCTTACGCGGCCCTTCGATGGAGGAGCTGAAGCGCGCGGTGGAGATTCGCCCAGATCTGGTCGAGGCGCGGGTTCATCTCGCCACCTACTTCCTCGAGGCCGGTAACGCGGCCGACGCGGCGCCTCTCCTGGAGGGCGCGGTCCGCTATCAACCGGATCACGTTATTGCCCGGCTGAACCTGGGCGATGCCTATCGGTTGCTCGGCAAGGCAGGGGAGGCAAAGCGTGAGCTGGAATGGGTGGCGCAGAAAGATCCGTCGCTTTATCAGGTGCACTACGATCTCGGCCTGCTTTACCTCTTCGCCGATAGCGTACCGGGGGTATCCCCCGCCCAGGCCGTCGACCGCGCCATCGAGGAGCTCGAGCGCTACCGGAAGATGCGACCACGTGTGGCCGGCACCAACGACGATACCGAAGAGCTCATCACGCGCGCCAAGACAAAGAAGGGTCTACTGGAGGCCAAGAACGCCGAGTCCGAGCCGGTCGACGCGGCGCCGACCGGTGGCGGCGCGACGGGGACCACCCAGCCGGCTAAGCCGACTGCTGGCGCTGGGACCGCCGCCGCTCCGGCCAGCAAGCCCGCGGCCGGCGGCGCTCAGCCCGCGGCAGGTACCGGCAAGCCCGCGGCAGGCGGTTCACAGCCAGCTGGCGCGCCCGCAGCAGGAGCCAAACAATGAAGCATTTCCTCTTCGTGTTCGCGTTGGCACTCGTCGCCTCCCTCTCGGATCCGGCGTCCGCTCAGAAAAAGAGCCGCGTGGTGACCATCAGCGAGGTGACCATCGTTGGCCGCGTTCAGAAGCCCATCGCTGCCGTGGACGTGAGCCGTATCCAGCCGAAACTGACGTTGGCTGAGCTCCGGCAGCCCTTTCTAGATCGGATCGAGAGGGCTATCTCGCGCGACCCTTTTTGAGCGCGCTGGGTGCTT
>DASQDA010000378.1:0-4646 GCA_035634435.1 Polyangiaceae bacterium | reverse complement strand
TGAATGCGTTTGAATGCGCACAGACGCGAGTGCGTCTCACACGCCTCACGTGAGTAGATCCGGATTCCGTTGGCCCGCACGTGTGTGGCACACACATCAGTACACGGCCGTTCGGCCGAGCACATATGTTAGAGCCGATGTCGTTAGTGCGTGCGAACAAGCGTTTCGGGATATGCTCGCGCCGTTCGAGATCCCGCAGAGATCCGGAGAAGCCTCATCCCACGCGCCGTTGGCGCGTGAGTGATGACGCACTCCTCCGTCTCACGAGCCACAGGAGAGCTTACACCATGAATCGTTCAATTCGCTTGAAGCCGCTGACCGCACTCTTCACCACGAGCCTCGTCGTCCCCCTGCTGCTGACGGGTTGTGGTGAGGACAATCCGTTGACCGGCGTAACCGACGCGCTCTGTTGCACCGAGTTCCAGGTCGGTGCCGACATGTCGAAGGCGAACTTCGACATCGATGACGCCGCGATGAAGGGGCAGTTTACCGCCTTTGCTCAAGCGGGCAGCGACCTTGCGGCGGTGGCGACTGCCACCATGGCCGAGGTGAGCGTTGCGTGTGAAAACATCGCTCGCGATCTCGGTGCTGCGGAGGCCGACTCGGACGCAGCAGAAGCCCTCACGGGCAGTGCGGCAGTGACGAGGTGGTGCGAGCTCGCCAGCGCGCAGGTGGAGGCAAAGCTCAGCGGCCTGGACCCTGTATTCCGTTTCCAGGAGCCACGCTGCACTGCCTCGGTAGAGGCATCCGTCGACTGCCAAGCAGCTTGCGACGTGAACGGTGAGTGCGATGTCGCTGCCAACCCGCCGAAGTGCACAGGCGGTCAGCTAACCGTTGAATGCGGCGGAACTTGCACGGCCGAAGCCAACGTGGCCGTATCCTGCACAGGCTCCTGTGAAGGCACCTGCACCGGCAGCTGTACGGTGGATGCCGAGGCACCCGCCATGCGCTGCGAGGGTCAGTGCGAAGGCACCTGTAGCGCCAATGTCAACGGCGGCGGCAACGGCACGCAAGCGGACGGCAGCTGTGCCGGGTTCTGTAAGGGGACCTGCACCCCGACTGACGGAAGCCTCGCGGTGGAATGTCAGGGCACCTGCGAGGGTTCGTGTCAGGGCAGCTGCACCGCTGCAGCGGATGCCAGATTCTCGTGCAACGGCGCATGCTCGGCAGACGCGGTCGCGCCGCGTTGCGAGGGCGGCACTCTCGAGGTTGACTGCAAAGTCGAGGGTTCCTGCAAAGCAAACTGCGATGCGAGCGCCAACGCGCGTGCCGAGTGCGAACCGCCACAGGTTTCTATCGGCTTCGCGAACCCCGCAGCGGAGCTGGAGCTGCGCGCGACCCTCGCGACACTCGAAGCCAATTTGCCGCCCTTGGTGGTGGCAGTGCGAGCCCGAGGCTCGGCCTTCGCAGGCTCGATCAAGGCGTCGTTCGACGCTAGCGGAAGGATCGCCGCGGACTTTGGCGATCTGAGCGCCAACGCTGTCGGCTGTGCCCCGGTAATCCTGGAGACAATCGGTACGGCCTCGGCGAACTTCCGAGCTTCGCTGACGGGCGCCACGAGCGTGCTGGTTTCGGTCGGCGCGATGTAGTCGCCAGGGAGCGTCCGGGAGTGCGTCTGCGCTCCCGGACAATCTCGCAACACAACGGCTCGCAACCCACATCAGAGCTACCTGAGCGCCACATCCCCACCTGCTCCGCGGCATTGGGGTAAAGCGCTGAACCGGACTGGCCGCTACTCAGTCCTGCTCATGTCCGCACCGCTCGCGCACCCTCCAGCGCAAGTCTTGGACGAGAAATACGCGCTCATCCGCGAGCTCGGTTCCGGCGGAGCGGGCACGGTCTACGAGGCGGAGCACCTCATCGTTGGCAAGAGGCTCGCCATAAAGATCCTCCATGCGGCGGTGGCGGGCGAGCCAGAGGTGCGCGCACGCTTCGAGGCAGAGGCTCGCGCGGCAGCTCGTATCGCGCATGCCAACGTGGTCGACATCCATGATCTGGGTGTGACAGCCGAAGGCGTGCCCTATCTGGTGATGGAGTTGCTCGAGGGGGAGACGTTCGCCCAGATGGCGGCTCGCGCCCCGTTGCAGCCGGCCTATGCGTGTGAGCTGGTTCTTCAGCTGCTCGCAGGCTTGAGCGCGGCGCACCGCAAGGGCATCGTGCACTGCGACCTGAAGCCGGCCAACGTGATGGTGACCCACCCGCGGCAGGAGCGGCCGCTGGTGAAGGTGCTCGACTTTGGCGTCGCGCGCACCCTTCGCGATCCGCCGCCGGGTACGCCGAGCATCGTCATCGGCACTCCCATGTATATGGCTCCCGAGCAGGTTTGCGGGCAGGCGATCGACGAGCGAACGGACGTGTACTCCACGTGCGCCATTCTGTTCGTACTGCTCACCGGCCAGGATCCGTTCCAGGGCGGTACCTCCCAGCAGGTCATGGAGCGAGTCGCTCGCGGGGAGTGCCGCTCGCTGCTGGCCATCAACCCGGCAGTGCCTCCTGCGCTCGCGGCGCTGGTCGCGCGAGGGATGGCCCGGCTGCGGCGAGCGCGCATCGGGAGCACCGAAGAACTCGCCGAGCAACTTCGCGACTTCCTGCATTCGACCCGGCTCGGCTCGCCTCCTACAGCCGCCCTGGAAGGGCCGCCCAATCTACTGCCACTCGTCCCCCACCCTACGGCGGTCATCGACGCGACACCGTCGCTCATTCCGGTCTCCGCGCGTCTCCGCCTCGACGTGACCCGGCGCCTGGTCACCGATTCGCTCTTGCTCGCGCCACGTCTGCCCAAGCCACCGGGCGCACCCAGGCTCAAGCTCGGTGACGACTTTCGGCTCCTACTGTCCGGCACGGAACGCGAGGACGGCGACGGCGCGAGCCTGCTGGTCCGAGCACGCACCCGGCTAGGACCCGCGCTTTTGGCGATGCTCATCGGGTTCGCTGTCGGCGTACTGGTGGCCTGGCTCACCGGCATGATTTGACTTGCGCAGGGACAGGGCTAATGGGCCCTGCATGTCCGAGCTCGAGATCCCTAGCCGCGCCATCGGGCCCGACGATCCGGTCCCGCAGGTGAAAAACGTGTTGCTCGTGATGAGCGGCAAGGGCGGCGTCGGCAAGAGCACCGTCTCGACCAACCTGGCTCTGGCTCTGTCCCGGATGGGACTGCGGGTGGGCCTCCTGGACGCGGACATTTACGGGCCGAGCATTCCAACCATGCTTGGAATCAGCGGTCAGCCGCTGAGCGACGGCCAGAAGATTCAGCCCCTCGAGCGTTTCGGCATCAAGCTCATGAGCATCGGATTTTTGCTGGAGGACGCCAAGTCGGCGGTGGTCTGGCGGGGCCCCATGTTGCACGGCGCCCTCATGCAGTTCCTCAAGGACGTCAATTGGGGCGCGCTGGACTTTCTGCTGCTGGATTTGCCTCCGGGAACCGGCGACGTGGCGCTGACGCTCTCGCAGAAGGTGCAGGCAACCGGCGCGGTCGTGGTGACGACGCCCCAGGAAGTGGCGCTCCAGGACGTCTACAAGTCCGTGTCGATGTGCCAGAAGGTCGGCATCCCGATCCTCGGCGTAGTCGAAAATCAGAGCTATTTCGTGTGTGACGGCTGCGAGAAGCGCCACGAGCTCTACGGCGCGGGTGGCGGGCAGAAGATTGCAGATTACGCGACGGCTCCCTTGCTCGGGCAGATCCCCCTGCATCCGAGCGTCCGCGAATGGGGCGACGCAGGAACGCCGGTCGTGCAGGCGGCGCCGGGCTCCCCGACCGCCAACGCGTTCGTCCATGTCGCCGAGCGGCTGGTCGAGGTGCTCCGCAGCCGCGAAGAGAACAGCCCCTTGAACATCGACCGCAGCGGTGGACAGAACCGTCACTTGCCAATCACACGCTGAACGCAGGAGGGACTCACTCCCCCTCGGTCGGGGGGTCCGAGCCAAGCGCCTGCGCGTGCGAGGTGAAATCTAGGTGCAAGGCGCTGAAATCGCTCTAGCGCTCGCACCAGAATGCGGTAAGGACCAGCGGTCCGCGCAGGACCACGCTGATTGTTTCCGGAACGAGCGTGCTAGGGCGCAGCCGAAGTTGCTCTGCTCGAAGTTTTCATCCCCCCGGCACGTATCTCGCGTCGATAGCCCCCTTCAACCCGCCGAGCGCCCGTTCCCTTTCCCGGGCGGGCGCGTTATAGGCGAAGCCGTCCGCCATGACCTCCGAACAAGCTGACAACTCCGACGTCGCAGCCACTGCAAGCGCCGCCGACAACACCACGCCGGCGCTCGCTGCCGAGCCTGGGGCCGTCGAACGCTCCGAAGCAGATGCGTCTGCAAACGTCTCGCCCGAGACGCCTTTTCCCGCTGCCGGCATGAGCACGGAGGCTAGCCCCGCGCCCGTCGTTGCGGATGCACCTGCCGCCAGCGCCGAGGCTGAGTCCGACGGCGATGATGGAGGTGACGAAGAGGAGGGCAGCGACGAAGCGGACGGCAGCACGCCCGAAGGCGTCGCAGCCGACGGCGGGACGCCGCAAGCGGAAGGTCAACAGAAGAAGAAGCGCAGACGCAAGAAGCGCAAGAAGAAGCCGGAGGGCGCTGTCGAGGCCGAGGGGCCCCGGGAGAGCGCGCGGCCTCACCGCGCCAGCGAGCGCGCTCCCTTCCACACGGGTGAAGAG
>DASQDA010000377.1:0-2542 GCA_035634435.1 Polyangiaceae bacterium | reverse complement strand
AAGCACCACGAGAGCTCCGACGCTACGCACTCGAGCGCTCAGCACCAGCCACACTGATCCGCAAGAGCCGACGGATCTTCCCGCGCGGCTTCGTTGACGTGAGCTTCCCGAGACTCGCCTTGCTCGCGATATCCCGCGCCTCGCCACGCCCCGTGCGTGTCGCGGGGCTGGCGCCACTCGGCCACTGCGGCCCGGTGATCGGCACCCGTCACGTAGCGCACGTGGCAGCACTGCTGCAGCGTGCGCTGCGGTCGGCCGCGTTGTCCCTCCGGGTTTAGTGTCGCTTTCTGTGCCGGCGCTTCGATGCCCAGCGCACCCTTCCGACCTGTCGGAGGCCGGCGCAAGCAGCGCAAAAAAAAAGACGGAGCAGGTCTTTGAGAACCTGCTCCGTCCGGGATTTGGGTGCTGGCTCGGGGAGCCAGCACCGCACTCTGCGTGTCGCGTAGCTGAGGCTAGCTCAGAGTGGCTGGCACGCGGTCTTGGCCTGCACCGTGGGGGCGCCGCAGCCGGCGGAGCCCGTGGTGCCGACGCAACGCGAGGCTGCGAGCGGAATGTAGCCCGCCGCGATGCACGCGTTCGTCGCCAGCGGAGTCATGTTGTAGAACTCTTGGGCGATTGCAACTTGGTCGGCACACACTTGCGGCGGGGTGCCCGGTGCGAGGCGAGCATTGCACTGCGCCGTCAGGTTCTCGAAACCGCCGATAGCGTTCAAGAACAGGTCGCGGGCGAGCGGGTAGCCGCTGTTGATGTCGGCGTCCGACACGCCAAGTCCGGAGATCCGAAGCGGCTCGTTGAGGTTGTCGTACGGGTCGATCGCGGCCGCCTCACGACCAGCGAAGCCCAACGTGCAGCGGGTGTTGGCCACGATGCATCCAACCAGGCGTGTGGCGTCCGTCTGATTGCAGACGATGCTGGGTAGCGGACCACCGGGCACGGGAATGACCGTGTCCATCGTGGCCATGTTCTGACGCCACTGCGCCACCTGCGGCTGCGTGTTCGCCGTGGTGACATAGCGCACTGCGCCCGCAGAGCTGCGGACGACGAAGTTGTACGAACGACCGTCGGTGCCCGCCGGCGCCGTTGCAGGTCGGCTGTTCAAGTCGTTCAAGCAGTTGAAGTTCCGGGTGGTGCCGCTGGCGAAGAACGGCAGCTTGCAGAGACCGCCACGGGGCGCGGTGCCATCGGGGCAAACCGGCAAAGCCGTGTTGAGGTACGGCACGTTGGCGAAGCGACCGCGTGTGCACTGGACGGCCGGGAACGTCTCCGCGTTATCGATAACGGGCGCGACCACAGGCGTGCGAATGGCACGCACGACGCCCGCGGTACCGTCCGCGCGGCACAGGTCGTCTTCCGGTGCGCAGGGCCGACGGATAGGGTCGCCGCCGGTGCCAGTGAGGTCAGGCGAGAAGCCTTCGAGCTGACCGCCGTCGCAAAAGGCGTAGTTGGCGGGAATAGCCACCAAGGCCGGCCCGAGGAACAGGCGCGTGCGCGCCGACGTCAACGGACGGGTCACGCTGATGAGCTCGAGGAAGACCTGCGTGGTGCCGGAGTTGTCGTCGCGGCGATAAGCCTGGCGCAGCTGCGTGCAAGCATTGGTGCCGCAGTTGACGCCGTCGAACAGGTTGCCCCAGCTGTTCAGCAGCTCTTGGCGCACGGCGCTGCCGCAGCGCGCGACACGATCGGCCGCGGCACAGTTGCCGTCGGTGTTGTTGCAACCGGTGTACACCAGGCGCAGAACGTCTTTCCACGCGTTGCCGGCGCCGAGGGTGCCGCCACCAATGGCGTAGCCCGAGGGAAGCGAGCCGCTGTCACGCAGGTTGCCGTAACCGCGGTCCGGAAAGCCGGCTGAGTTGTCCGTGGTTCCCGTGGTGCAGCTGGCTGCGCTTGCCGCGAACTGCTGGGCACCTGCGTTGTCGGTGATCACGGCGAGGCCGTCACGACAGATGGCGAGGCCCTCGGCCTCAGAAGCCGCCTCGGTGTCGTTGCAGATGCTGCTGTCCAGGGGACGCGACATCGGCGAAATCTCTTGGCAACCGGGATTGAGGTCGGTGGCATCGTCGTTGTCGGTAGGGAGACAGGTCGGCTCCGTGCCGGTGGGGTTCCCTTCGAGCTGGCGCTCGCCGGACGTGGATCCCAGACCGTTGTAGGTGCGATAGCCGACGCCGCTGAGCGAGCCGCTCGCCAGCATGCCGGCAAATACGGTGTCCATCACCAGGTTCAGCGTGTCCGACCCAACGAGCTGAGTCGGAACTTGGGGAGTGGCCGTCTGAGCTGAGGCAACGCTCGCACCCAGGAGCAGTGTCAAGCCGACGCTTGTCGCTTTCAATTTGAGTTTTTTCATGGAGATTCCATTTTCTACAAACGTGCCGTTCTGAACCTGAATACACCTGTGGCGACACGACGGCTGATCGGACGACGGCACTCGAGCCGAAGCTGCTGCGCGCTCGGAATCGGAAACGGAGAGGGGGAAGATGGGCCCCAACTCGAACGCGGGGGCCCATCTCAGATCGCTAGTTGAACAGACTTAGCTACTGCTAAGGCA
>DASQDA010000376.1:0-4779 GCA_035634435.1 Polyangiaceae bacterium | reverse complement strand
GCGCTGCGCGCTGCGGGAGGCCAGGTGTTCGTCGGTTGCAACGTGGAAAACGCGACCTACGGGGCCACGGTGTGTGCCGAGCGCGCCGCCGTGGCGGCGATGGTCGCGGGTGGTGAGCGGCAGCTCCTTGCGGTCGCCGTCTTCACGGACGGCAATCCGCTGGGCATGCCGTGCGGTATCTGCCGGCAGACCCTGATGGAGTTTGCGTCCCCGGAGGCCTGGGTGGTCGCTGGCTCCCCGGACGAGCAGCGACATTCCAGCCTGGCAGCATTGCTGCCCGACGCTTTTGCGTTACCGCGATGAAGCCGCCTTCTTACGTGCCCTATCGCCTGGTTCCTGGGAGCCCGCCGGAGCTCGTGGTTCACGACGAACCGCAGCCGTGCCCGTACCTCGAAGGCCGCGTCGCGCGACTGCCATTGAGGATCCCGGCTCGGGCCCTGACGCGGACGGAGCTCGATCAGCGACTCTCGGCCGGCGACCGGCGTCAGGGCATTTTCTTCTATCACACCGACTGTCCGCGCTGCACCGCGTGCGAACCGATCCGGATCGACGTTGCCAAGTTCGAGCCGCGGCGCACCCAGCGTCGCACCTGGGAGCGCAATTCGAGTCTGCTGCGCGTCGAGCTCGGAGCGCCGCGGGTGGATGAGCAGCGCGTGCTGCTCTACAACCGACACAAAGAACAGCGGGGCCTGGGTGCAGGCAGAACGGCGATCGATCTGGAGGGTTACCGTGAGTTCCTGGTGCTGACCTCGTGCGACACCTTCGAGCTCCGCTACTTCCTCCGTGACCAGCTGGTCGGCGTGGCGCTGGTCGATCGCGGCGAGGACGCCTTGTCGGCGGTGTACTGCTACTACGAGCCGGACCACCAGCGCCTGAGCTTGGGGACCTACTCCATCCTCAAGCAGATCGAGCTCTGTCGCGATTGGGGTCTCCGCTACCTCTACCTCGGGCTCTACATCGCTGACTCCGCGCACACGAGCTACAAGGCCGACTTCGTGCCTCACGAGCGGTTGCTCGACGGTGAATGGGTGACCATCAGCGCTGAAGCTGCACGGTAGAGCTCAGCCCCTCGAACTCTCCTCGGCGTTGGCGGCCGAGCCGTGGCAAGCTCGGTCGAACCGTGCCCGAGCTCGCTTTCAACAATCCCGCTGGCGGTCTGCGTTACCACTTCCGCGCGCTGCGCTACGGCAAGAGCCTCTGGCAGCCCTTCCGCTGGGCTCTCGGCGAGTGGTTGCTCGGCTGGCAGCCACCGGAGCGCACGCTGCTGCTGGTGGGGCCTAGTGGCGGCTACTGCCTGCAGCCATTCGTGTTCGAGCGCTTCGAGCGGATCGTGTGTCTAGAGCCCGACCCGGTGGCGCGCTTGGTGTTCGCGCAGAAGCTGGCCCGGGCGCCGCTCGAGCGCCGCCCGAAGCTCGAGTTCCTGAGCGACGATCACCTGATCTCGCAGCCCGAAAAGCTGCCGCGATTGCTGCAGACGCTGCCAGACACGGCGCTGCTCTTCAGCAACATCATCGGCCAGCTGCGCGTTCTGTTGGGTACCGGCGACGTTGCGGCGCCGCAATTCCAGCGCGTGCGCGCGGCCATTCGAGAGAGCATCCAGGGCCGTTCGTGGGCCAGCTTTCATGACCGCGTCTCCGGCTGGAGCGAGCCCCAGTTCGCTCAGCCTTTATGGGCAGAGACGCGCCTCTCGGACGCGGAGGTGCTCGAGGTCTTGTACGGAGAGCCGCCGAGCTCCACCTTCGACAACACGGCCGAGCTCTTGAACCACCAAACCGGCGGCATCTTCCCCGACGACGTGCCGCACAGCTACTTCAGCTGGGAGCTGCTTCCGTCCTTGTTTCACGTGATCGAGGCGGTCGCCGAGCCACGCTCGCTTTCGGCTACACCCGCAAAGGTCGCTTCCTCAGCGCTGGAATGAGCGCCAGGGCGGCCCCGAGCGCCAGCACGAGCAGGAGCGGGAAGAGCGCGGACCACCCCCAGCGCGCGCTCACCAGCGGTACGACGAGGCCTTCCACCATGCCGCCAATCGAGCCCAGGCCGTTGACCATACCCGTCGCGGTGGCCGACGCGCGTGGCCCGCCCGCGTCTTGAGCGGCAGCCCCGGAAAGCAACGAGTCAGGGCCGAACAGCAGCGCGCCGATCAGCGCCAGCCCGAGGGCATTGAGCAGCACCCCGCGATCGCCTAGCTGAATGTAGACGCCCAACGCGACGGCGAGCCCCACGAGCGACACCGCGCAGACGGCAGCCCGCGAAAACGAAAGCCTGTCCGACAGCACACCGAGGCCGATGACCCCCACGATGCCACCGACCTCGAAGGCGCTCGCCACGTTGGCCGCCAGGTCCCCGGCGTACCCGAGGCGTGTCGAGAGATAGTAAGGGAGCCAGAACAGCAGCGCGTAACGAATGAACTTGATGAAGAAGTAGCTGCTTCCGTAACACCACAAGAGCGGGCTTCGCAGCACCGTGCGCTGGGCCTCCGTGGTGAAGCTGCGGCTGAGCCCGCTGCCGGCTGCGAGCGGGGGAGCCGCTTGCGAGGTCGACTCGGCGGCAGGCCCGCGGCGCAAGAAAAGCAGCACGCCCAGGCCCATCAGCAGCAACAGCAGCGCCGGTCCGAAGAACGTGGAGCGCCAACCCAAACGCACTAGCAAGAAGCCGCACAACGCGTTCGCCGCGATGCCGCCCACCTGGTAGCAGGTGGACCAGAACGCCATCACGGTGCCGCGGTTCTCGGGCGTGGTCCACTCCGCCATGGCGCGTGTGGTGCCGGGCCAGCCGCTGGCCTGAAACAGGCCGTTGAAGAAGAAGCAGATGGCAAACGCGAGCGCAGCGCTGGAGGCGCCAAACGCTGCGCAAGCTAGCGCCGACGCGCAGAGTCCGAAGGAAAGCAAGCGGCGCGCGCCGATGCGATCACCGACCAATCCGTTGGCGAACTGTCCGACCGCGTAAGCACCGAGGTAGGCCGTATCGATGGCTCCGAGAGCGCGCTCGGACACGCCGAGCTCGGCGGAGATCGTCTTCTTCGAGACACTGAACCCCTTGCGCCCCGTGTAGTACGTCGCGTACGTCAACCACGTGAGAGACCACGCCACGAATGGACGGGGACTCGCGCTCGGCAGCATCCCGGTCACCACAACCCGCCTGCTGCTCGTCGTCAACTCCGCCGAGGGTGTCTGGCCAGCAACACGCGTCCGTGGCAGAGGCGTCGCGTGCGGATCGTAGCGCTTACTTGCTCGAACACGGAGATCGTCTGCGCGCTCGGCTGTAGCGATCAGCTCGTGGGCGTGGACGACCACAGCGATTTCCCGGAGCCGGTCGTGGCGCGCTGCGCGCGGGTCGGACCCGACCTCGGCATCGACGTTGCACGCGTGGCCGCCTTGAAGCCGGACCTGGTGTTGGCGTCGCTCACGGTACCCGGACACGAGCGCGTGATCGAGCAACTCGAACGCGCTGGATTGCCATTCATCGCACCGGAGCCTCGCAGCTTGGCGGATGTCTGCAGCAATATCCGCACGATCGCCGAGCTGCTCGGTGTGACCGCGAGAGCCAAGGCACTGATTGCCGAGCTCGAGCCGGAGCTGTTCGCGAGGCCCGCGGCGAGCGGGTTACGTTTACTCGTCGAGTGGTGGCCAAAACCCATCATCGTCCCGGGCCGTGACAGCTGGGTTACGGAGCTTTTGCTGGCCGCCGGTGCGATTAATCCGCTGGCGCAGAGGCCGGTCAAGAGTCAGCCCCTCACCGATGCCGATGCGGCGCTGCTCGAGCCCGACGCCTCGGTGATCGCGTGGTGTGGGGTGAGGACGGAGAAGTACCGGCGCGACGTGGTGCTGCGGCGGCCAGACTGGCAGCACCTGAAGCTCGTGCGCGAGGGCCGCGTCTACCGGGTACCCGAGGCCTGGCTCGGTCGCCCTGGTCCGAGGCTGGTCCTCGGCGTGCGGGCGCTGCGCCAGATCGTGCTGGAGCTGGCGGCTGCGCCGTGAGGCGCTGCGCGCATTTGGCTCAGCTGCGCTCGGCGTAGCCGCTAGGCGGCACGCTCATTCGAGCGTGCGGCCTTCGATGGCGTCGATCTGCACCAACGCTGCCGCCAGCGCGTCCTTGGCATGCTCGAGCGCGCTGCGATCGTGTTGCCACTTGTCTTGCGCGCGGCCCAGAAGCGCGCGGTCGTGGCTGAGCGCGAACGTGGTCTGCTGCAGCTCCGTGGTCGCCACGGCGTGCGCCGCTTGCAGAGCCGCGAGCTCCGCTTCTGTGCGTTCGAGCCGCTGGGCGAGCTCAAGGGCGTCGCTGGTCTTTGCGCTCAGCGCAGCCTGCACGCTCGCCAGCTGGTTCTCGCTCGCGTTCAAGCTTTCGCGCGTGGTCTCGAGCTTGCCACGTGCCGTGCTCAGATCCGTCTCCAGCCCTTCGATCTTCAGATCGCGTCGCTCGACGTCGCGGCGTGCCTCGTCGCGCTGAGCGGTGCGTGCCGTGAGGTCGCGTTCCAGGCTGACGAGCGAGGTGTTTCGCTCGGCCAGGCTCGCCTCCAGCTCGTGAACGCGCTGCGTCAAGCGCGCCTCGAGCTCCTGCAGCGTGCGTTCCAGCTCGCGCACGCGGGTCGAGTGCGCCGCCTCGAGCTCGGCGACCTGAGTCGAGCTGTCGGCCTGCAGCTGGCTGACGCGCGTCGTATGCGCACCTTCCAGGTTTGCCAGCTCGGCGGCATGGCGCGCCTCGAGCTCGGCGACCCGTCCGGCAAGCCGCGTCTCGAGCTCGAGCACCCGGCGTGCGTGCGCCGTCTCCATCTCGAACACG
>DASQDA010000375.1:0-2675 GCA_035634435.1 Polyangiaceae bacterium | reverse complement strand
CAACAAATACGTGGTCAGCTACGAGCGCGACGAGAGCCTTATGTGGGTCGCCTCGGTGGTGGACTTGGCCGGATGCCACACTCAGGGCCGTACCATCCAACAGGCTCGCGAGCGCATCCGGGAGGCGCTCCAGGCGTGGTTCGACCTGCCGGGCCCCTACGCTGGCGAGCTGGTGGACGACGTCAGGCTGCCCGCCGCAGATGATCCCACACGCGGCTAGGAAACTGCGCCACGCCCCGACCGAGGGTAAGTCCTCGCCGGTCCCCGTCGTGACGTGAGGAGGGTGTTCGTTGGAGACTCTGCGCATGGCAGAGGCGAGTGGGTCAGAATTGAAGGCCATCGTGGCGCGGGTTCGGAGCGAGCAGAAGGGACGGTTTCCGAAGACGCTCCAGGGACGACTGCTTCGGTACGCAGCAGAGCGTTGGAAGAGCGGCAAGACGCTGCGCGAGGTAGCTGAGGAGCTGGGGATCAGCGGCCACACGCTGTCGTATTGGCGTGCGCAGGTGCTCGCCAAGGACGAGTCGGCGTTCAAGCCGATCAAAGTTGTCGAAGACCGGAGCCGGACGTTCACGGTGGTAGGTGGGAGCCACGCACGCGTCGAGGGGCTCACGATGGACGAGGTTGCAGAGCTGCTCAGGAAGCTCGCGTGATTGGTGTTCCGCGCGGTGTGAGCGTGTACGCGTACGCCAAGGCGTGTGACATGCGGAAGAGCTTCAACACGCTGGCCGCGATTGTGACTGAAGAGCTCAAACACGACGTGCTCACCGGCGACCTGTACCTGTTCGTCAGCCGCGACCGCAAACGCGCCAAGGTGCTGTACTTCGACGGTACCGGTGTCTGTCTTTTTGCCAAGCGCCTGGAGCACGGCAAATTCTCTGCCGTGTGGAAGCGAGCGCGGGAGGCGCAGGTCGAGCTCACGTTGAGCGAGCTCGGATTGTTCATCGAAGGCAGCGACGCTTTCGGCAAAGTTCCGCTAAGCCCGCCGCTGCTACGCAAGGCAGACCTGCGCGTGAAGTTTCCAGAGAAAAGCGTTGCAAAGGGCTGATCTGGCGCAGTAGAGCGGGCGTACCGTGACGCTCGACGATGTCGAAGACATCGAGACCCTTCGCAGGGCCGCCAAACTTCTGGAAGCCGAAAACCAGAAGTTCGTGCGCGAGATCGCCAAGCTGAAGCGGCAGCTGCACGAGCTGAAGGGCGGCGACCCGGAGCAGCTGACGCTGCAGCTTGCCGGCCTCGAGCAGCAGCTCGCGACCCTGCGCAACAAGGTGTTCGGCGACTCGTCCGAGAAGAGGCTCAGAGACAAGACCGCTGACGGCGGGAGTACCAAACCTCAGACCGGGCATGGGCCGCGGGAGCAAGCGGCACTGTCGATCATCGAGCAGGTGCACGTCGCCGATGAGGCCGACAAGATTTGCAAAGCGTGTGGCGCCGCGCTCGGAGAATGGTCTGGGCAGTTCGAGGAGTCGGAGGAGATCGACGTCATCGAGCGCCGCTTCGTGCTGAAGAAGCATAAGCGACAGAAGTACCGCTGCAGCTGCGGAGAGTGCATCGAAACCGCTCCTGGTCCCGCAAAGCTCTTCGACGGCGCGCGGTATTCACCGAGCTTCGCGATCAGCGTCGCGGTCGAGAAGTACCTAGATCATCTGCCGCTGGAGCGACAGGTGCGTGTGATGCAGCGCGAAGGCCTCGAAGTGCAGTCGCAGACGCTTTGGGATCAGATCAACGCGCTCGCTTCGGTGCTCGCGCCCGTGCACGACAAGCTGCAAGAGTATGTGCTGTCGCACTCCGTGGTCGGCGCTGACGAGACGCACTGGCGACTGATGGGTGCCAAAGGCAAGCCGGAGGGCGATGCCAAACGTTGGCAGGTGTGGGCTGTAGTCTGTGCTGACGCCGTGAGCTACCGCATCCTCGACAGCCGCTCCGCCAAAGCCGCTGCAGAGGTGCTCGGCGACTACTCTGGCACGGTCCTCTGCGACGGCTACAGCGCCTACGACTCGCTGCGAAAGAAGAGTGGCCGTTTCAAATTGGCGCACTGCTGGGCGCACGTGCGGCGCAAGTTCGTCGAGGTCGAAGAGCAGCATCCCGCAGTCTGCAAGCAGATCCTGGATCTGATCGGCGAGCTTTACGCTGTCGAGCGCGAGGCGAAGACCGGTCCGCCAAACCTAAAGCTTCAACTCCGCAACGAGCGCTCGAGACCCATCGTTGCACGTATTCACGAGTGGGCTCTGCAAGCTCAGGCGTTGCCGCAGAGCCCGCTTGGCAAGGCGATAGCTTACATGGGCGGCATGTGGGAAGGCTTGCAGCTCTTCCTGCACGACGCAGAGATCGACATCGACAACAACGCCACCGAGCGTGCGTTGCGCGGCGTGGTCGTGGGCAGGAAGAATCACTATGGCTCGCGCTCTCAGCGCGGAACCGAGGTCGCCGCGCTCTTCTACAGCTTGCTCGAGAGCGCCAAGCTCGCCGGCGTCGGCCCGCACACGTACCTCCAGATCGCCACCTATGCGGCGCTGCACGGCGCGCCTATCCCGCTGCCTCACGAGCTTCGCTGAGCTGCGCTAGTCTGGCGAGGCGCTCCTGTCGAGACGTGGCGTGGCGAGGACTTACCATGAATTCGGTAGCCATCAGGTACTTCACGTTGCGCAAACGAGCAGGAACTTGGCAAGTAGCTCCCT
>DASQDA010000374.1:0-3982 GCA_035634435.1 Polyangiaceae bacterium | reverse complement strand
GGTCCTGAGAGGTTCTTTGCACGGCGCGCAGCGCGGCGCGCTCGAGCTCGATGGAAAGCTGGGCTACGGGGTTCATGGGGGGCAGAAGCATATCGCTTCGTGCCTTCAGGTTGTACGATAACGAGAATGTCGAAGGATGCCGACGCCCTCCGCTATCACGCGGAGGGCCGCCCCGGGAAAATCGAGGTCGTCTGGACCAAACCCGTGGCCTCTCAGCTCGATCTGTCCAAGGCCTACACGCCGGGTGTCGCCGCCCCCTGCCTGGAAATTGCGGCCGACCCGGAGAAGGTCGATCTCTACACGGCGCGGCGTAACCTCGTGGCCGTCGTCACCAACGGCACCGCCGTTCTGGGGCTCGGCAACATCGGGCCGCGGGCGGCCAAGCCCGTCATGGAAGGCAAGGCGGTGCTGTTCAAGCGCTTCGCCGATATCGATGTGTTCGATCTGGAGCTGGACGAGACCGATCCTGACCGTTTCGTTCGGATCGTGCGAGCGCTGGAGCCAACCTTCGGGGCCATTAACCTGGAGGACATCCGCGCGCCGGAGTGCTTCGTCATCGAGCGCGCGCTGCGAGCGACGATGTCGATTCCGGTCCTGCACGATGACCAGCACGGCACCGCCATCATCTCGGCGGCGGCTCTGCGCAATGCCGCCGAGCTTCAGGGTAAGCCGCTCGATCAGCTGCAGGTCACCTGCCTGGGCGCCGGTGCCGCGGCGACGAGCTGCATGCAAATGTGGGTGCGCCTGGGGGTGCTCCGAGAGAACATCACCATGCTGGACATCGGCGGGGTGTTGCACGCCGAGCGACCCGATCTCGATGAGTTCCGGCGTGAGTTTGCCAGGCCCAGGAGCGACCCCCGGCGTACCTTGTCCGAGGCGGTCGTCGACGCGGACGTTCTCATCGGGCTCTCCGCCGGCAATCTGGTCACCCCGGCCATGCTCAAAACCATGGCGCGCAAGCCGATCATCTTCGCGCTGGCCAATCCCGACCCGGAGATCGACTACGGGCTGGCCCTCGAGACGCGGCCTGACGCCATCGTCGCGACAGGTCGGAGCGACTATCCGAACCAGGTCAACAACGTGCTGGGCTTTCCGTATATTTTCCGCGGAGCGCTCGATGTCGGGGCGCGCGGCATCAACGAGGAGATGAAGCTCGCCGCCGTCGAGGCGCTGGCCGAGCTGGCGCGCGAAGACGTCAGCGACGAGGTGCTGCGCGCCTATGGCCGCAGCCGCATGCGATTTGGGCGCGACTACATCATCCCCAAGCCGTTCGACAACCGCGTGCTCTACTGGGTAGCGCCGGCCGTGGCGCGTGCGGCCATGCTGAGCGGCGTGGCGCGCTCTCCCGTCGACGTGGACGAGTACCGCGAGCGGCTGTTGCGCCGCATCTCGCCCACCCGCCGCGTATTGTGGAACATTCTGGAGACGGCGCGCACCGCGCCCAAGCGCATCGTTTATCCCGAGAGCGAGAGTGATAGCATCCTGCGAGCCGCGCATCGCGTGCTGGAAGAGGGCATCGCGCAGCCGATCCTGCTCGGCTCCCCCCAGCGCATCCTCGAGCACGCGGCGCGCCTCGGCGTCGATCTGGCGGGCGCCACCCTCATCGACCCACGCGAGAGCCCGCGCCTGGAGGCCTACGTGGACGCTCTGTGGCGCAAGCGAGAACGCAAGGGACTGACGCGTTTGGGCGCTGCCAAGGAGGTGCGCCGCTCGCGCACTGCTTTCGGCATGCTCATGCTCGATCAAGGCGACGCGGACGGCCTCGTCGCGGGCGCGCGCCAAGATTATCCGGCGACCATTCGTCCCGCCCTCCAGATCATCGGCGTGCGCGCCGGGGTGAAGCGCGCTGCGGGCATGTACATGGTGGTGACGAAGCAAGGGGTGCGCTTCATGGCCGACACCACCATCAACATCCAGCCAGACGCCGAGACGCTGGCGGAAATTGCTATTCTGGCCGCTGACACCGTCACCGAGCTCGGCCTCGAGCCCCGCGTCGCCATGCTGAGTTTTTCGAACTTCGGCGACGCCCCGCACCCCGAGTCGAACAAGGTGGCGCAAGCTGTCGCGCTGGTGAAAGCCCGCCGCCCCGACCTGATGATCGACGGCGAGATGCAAGCCAACGTGGCTCTGGACGAGGACGCGCGCGGCCCCTACCCCTTCTGCAAGTTGAAGGGCGCGGCCAACGTGCTCATTTTCCCGAATCTGGACGCCGGCAATGCCGCTTACAAGCTGCTGGCCGCTGCCGGCGGCGCCGACATCGTCGGTCCCATGGTCATGGGCATGAAAATGCCGGTCAATGTGCTGCAACAAGGGGCCAACGTGGACGCCATCGTGCACATGACCGCCATCACGGTCGCGCGCGCCATTCGGCTCCAGGCCTCCACCACGGCAGGCTGACCCTCCCGAACGGCGGCTGCGCCGGCGCGGGGCGCACACCCGCAGCGCGGGTCCAGGTTGAATGGTCGCCAAAGTCCTCTATGCTGCGCCCACGATGTCGGACGATTCGAGCTTCGCGCACCTCATGGAAACCGCCGGCGCCCAGGCCACCGGGCGCGCCGTGCGTCGGCTCCGGCCCGGAGAGGTCGTCCAGGTCACGGTCGTTCAGGTCGCCGAGGACTGCATTTTCGTGGACGTTGGCACGCCGAGCGACGGCCGCATTCAGCGCGCCGAGCTCGAGGACCGCGACGGCAATGTGCGGGTCAGCGTGGGCGACACGCTGCGCGCCACCGTGGTGGACCCGCGGCCGGATGGGCCCGTGCTCGCCATCTCCTTCGGGCACGGCGGCGGGCAGATTGACGTTGCCTCGCTCGAGATGGCCCGGACCAGCGGAACGCCCATCGAGGGTGAGGTTGCGCGAGTGGTCAAAGGCGGGCTCGAGGTGACCCTCGGAGCGGCGCGCGCCTTCTGCCCGGCGTCGCACATGGAGCTTGCTCACGTAGCGGACCTGAACGTTTACGTCGGTCAGCGCCTCGAGTTCAAGGTGCTCGACGTTCGCGACGGCGGGCGCAGCATCGTGCTTTCCCGCCGCGCACTGCTGGAAGATCGCCGGCGCGACGCCGCAGCTACCGCCAAGGAACGCATCATCGTCGGCAGCGAGGTCGAGGGCGTCGTTCAGGGCTTGGGCAAACACGGCGCTGTCGTCGAGCTGGACGGGGTGGAAGGTTTCATTCACCTGTCCGAGCTGGCGCCGCATCGCGTGGAGCGGGCGGAGGACGTGCTCACGGTCGGGGAGCAGGTGCGCGCCCGTGTGCTGAGCGTGGAGGATTCACCCAAAGGCCTGCGGGTACGGCTCTCGCTGCGAGCGATGAGCACGAGCACGAGCACGCCCCGGGCGGAGGCTCCCAAGGCGCCCGTCGACGAGGTGCTCGTCGGCACCGTGACGCGCGCCGTGCAGCATGGCGTGTACGTGCAAACGCCGCGTGGAGAAGGGCTGATCCCGCTCCGCGAATTGGGTCTCCCCCCGGGCGGCGATCACCGTCGCGCCTACCCCGTCGGACGACAGCTCAACCTGGTGGTGGTCAACCAGGCAGGCGGACGCCTCACCTTCAGCGCCACGCAGGTGGCGCGCGTCGAAGAGCGCAAGAACTACCGGGACTTCGCCAGCACGGGAGCAGCCCCAGCGCCTAGCTCACTCGGCAGTCTTGGGGATCTCTTGAGGCAAAAGCTCGGCCTGCCCAGCGCTCCAGCGCCGGACGCAGCCACGCCGGTGGCGAGCCCCTCCCCCGAGCCCGCTCTGCAACCGCCCACGCCCTCCTCCGCTCCCGCTCCAACCTCTCGGGGTGCCAACGCGGCGCCGGCGGCGCCTGCTGCGCCCGCACGCGCCCCCGTGACGCCCGACGCAGGCGCTTCGGAGCGAGTAGCCAAGGCGTTCAGCGACGGCGTGATCCGTCGCCGCCGCTGAGCGCGCTCGCGCGGTCTCGTGGACTGAAACGCCACTGCCCCGCTCCCTTTTCTCGGTGCGGGGCAGGGCGGCAGCGTATCG
>DASQDA010000373.1:0-3587 GCA_035634435.1 Polyangiaceae bacterium | reverse complement strand
AGGCCACGGCGCCCTGGCAAGCTTGCTCAAAGCTGCGACCGCACTTTCAAGTCGGGGCCAGCGCGGCTGCCTCGCCGACGCGCGCCGCCACGAGCTGCCCAAAGCGTCCTCCTCGACCAGCGCGCCCGTGCTTGGGAGGCCTCCAAAAAACCAGCCGAACCATCATCGTGTAGTGATTCCTACGCACCCAACCGAGCGCCGTGAACTGGGCTTCGTCAAGGCGCGCGACGACGTGCCCGCTGAACGAATCGATGATCCGTCGCGTATCCCGGTCTGGAGGACACTCTCGAGGGTGAGCCTGGGCCAGGAGAGTCTGAGCCTCTCGCGCCCGAGACTGAGAAGCCCATTAGGCACCTGAGTCGGAGCTCGTTCAATGCTACTGTTTGCAAAAATCTAGCGAATGATAGCTACCGCTATTGGCAGAAGGTTACCTGCCGATACAGCACGAGCTACCGCGTCGACGCATACTGTTTGCAGTCAGGCAATCTCTCCTACGCTTGGAACGAGTCCAACGACACAGCGCTGCACATGACCAACCCGCAGGGGACGCGGCCTTCGTACTCTGTCCCAAGGTACCACTATCAATGGGCTTGGTGGACCGGGCTCAGCCCCTGCGACGGCGCGACGCTCTGGGGTGCGCCTCATGCCACCCTGGGGGTGACTGTACATCAGCTCGTCTCGAATCCGCACTGAGGGTGGTGCGGGGCTGCATTCGCGACGCGCTCCCCATCTCCCCGGGCTCGCGACGAGCTCAGGCGGTCGCTCATCCCTATCCCTCACCCCGCTGCTGCGGGCTCGTCGCTTCCGGCCCGAGCTCCATCAAGAGTACGGACGTGCAACGCCGCGCCCCTCGGGCCGGGGCCGGCGTTGCCCTCGCGTCGCGTTTTCGCCTGCGGTGGAAAGCGGCTCCTCCGCGGACCGCTCCTGGCGAGAAGGCTGGTGCTATGACCGGGCCGAACGATGATCGGGCTGATGAATCTAGGCAAGGCGTTCGGTGCACGGACGCTGTTCGAAGGGGTCTCGCTCAAGCTCGTCCCCGGCTCCCGCTATGGCCTGGTGGGCGCCAACGGCTCTGGAAAAACGACGCTCCTGAAGATCCTCGCGGGTGACGAGCCGGCGAGCGACGGCGGCGTGACCCTGCCAAAGGAAGCCCGCATGGGCGTGTTGCGTCAGGACCGCTTTCTCGACGACGCCCAGCTGATCCTGGACGTCGCCATGGCGGGGGATGAGCGGGTGAGCCGCGCGCTGGCGGAGCAAAAGCAGCTGCTCAGCGCCGGCGAGGTCGACTCCGCGCGTCTGGCCGAGCTCGAAGACAGCATTGCGGCGCACGACGGCTACACGCTGGAGGCGCGTGCCAGCGGTATCCTCGAGGGGCTAGGGATTCCGGTTGCCTCGCACCGGCGACCGCTCGCCACCCTCTCGGGCGGCTTCAAGCTGCGCGTGCTCCTGGCGCAGGTGCTGATCGGCGGCCCCGACGTGTTGATGCTGGATGAGCCCACCAATCATCTGGACATTCTCTCCATCCGTTGGCTCGAGCGATTCCTGGCGGCGTACCGCGGCACCGCTCTGGTCATCTCGCATGACGAACGCTTCCTCGACAACGTGGCCACGCACATTCTCGACGTCGACTACGGCACGGTGACGCTCTACACCGGCAACTACAAGTCCTTCGCCGTGCAAAAGATGGAAGTGCGAGCGCGCAAGGAAGCGGAGATGGCCCGCGCGCAGGCCATCATCGCCGAGAAGCGCGCTTGGGTGGAGCGCTTCGGAGCCAAAGCAACCAAGGCACGCCAGGCGCAGAGTCGGCTCAAGCAGATCGAGCGCATCGAGGTCGAAGAGCTGGAGCAGAGCTCCCGTCGCACGCCTCTCTTTCAGTTCACGCCGGCACGCCCGAGTGGGCGCGACGTGCTGGAGCTCAGCGGCATCTCCAAGTCGTACGGCGAAAAGCGGGTGCTGAACAACGTTTCGCTGCAAGTCCGCCGCAAGGAGCGGGTAGCCATCATCGGTCCGAACGGCCTCGGAAAGTCAACGCTACTGAAGATTGCAACACAGGTGCTGCCGGCGGATGCAGGCCGCGTCGCCTGGGGCTACGAGACGCGCGTGGGCTACTTCGCGCAGGACCACCACGAGGTGCTCAAGTCCGGCGATGCCACGCCCCTGCAGGTGATCGGCGACGCCATTCCCCAGGAAGGACCGAGCGTCGTCCGGGGGCATCTTGGGCGCGTGCTCTTTTCAGGCAGCGACGTGAACAAGCCGGTCTCGGCGCTCTCCGGAGGTGAGGCGGCGCGCCTGGTTTTCTGCCGCATCATGGTCGAAAAGCCGAACGTGCTGGTGCTCGACGAGCCGACCAACCATCTCGATCTGGAGTCCATCCAGGCTTTGGTCGCCGCTTTGCAGGCGTTCGAAGGCACGTTGCTGTTCGTCTCCCACGATCGAGCGTTCGTCTCGGCGCTCGCCACACGGATTTTGGAGGTCAACGAGCGCGGCTTTCAGGATTTCCCGGGGAGCTACGAAGAGTACCTCAGCAAGTGCGGCGACGACCACCTGGATGCCGACGCCGTCGTGCTCCGCCAGAAGCTGCAAAAGACGGGGAGTGTCGCCAGTAATGGCGAAACATCCGGGGCGTCGCGCGAGGAGAAAAAGCGCCGCAGCAATCGCCAAAAGCAGCTACCGGTCCGCCGCGATCAGCTCTTGAATGCCATCGAGGTCGCCGAGGCCCGCAAGGCCGCTATCGCTGCCAAGTGGTGCGAGCCGAGCTTCTTCGAAAAGACTCCCAAGGACGAGCTGGCCGCGCTGCAGAACGAAGAGCGTGAGCTCGGGCCGCGCATCGAGTCGCTGTTGGCGGAGTGGGAAGCCGTCGAGGCGGAGCTGGCGGCGCTCTCGGGCTGAGCCGGACCAGGGCGGCAGCGGGACCGCAGGGCCGTCAACCTCGGCTGCGCGCGTTGAGCCAGCGCCGGGCGTCTTTGGCGAGCCAGCCGCCCTTTTCGCGCCCCACCAGATCGCGCATCAGAATCGATGCACGCCCCTGGCCCACGCGCCCGGCAAACACCGCGTCCATGATGCGCGTCGCGATGCGACGGCGCCGCACCGAGTCCCAATGATCGACCATCGGCTCGATCTGCGACAGGACTCGCTCGAGGTGTCGCTTCTTGCCGCTGGACACGAGCAACGCCTGCTTGGTCTTGCAGAGCGCGTCGAGGCGCTCGCACAGCGCGTTCAACAGGGGGCGGTGATTGGCCCACTCCTCCGCGCCACTGTCGCGTAGCTCGGACAAGGTGGCGAGCGCCTCGCGACAGTCGATCAGGCCCCAGTCCGTGTGACCTGAGAGGATGGCGAGCGCCTCGGCGCGCAGCGTGGGCTCGGAGCGCAGCTTGCGCAGCGCAGAGAAGACGGTGTCGATCGAGAGCCAGCGATAGACGAAGTCGAGGCCCGTACCCTTGATGTTCTGGCAGCCCATCAGGCGCGCGCGAGGCCCGGGAGCGAAGCTGCGGGCGATGAAGTCGACCACCTGGTCGCCGGTCGCGTCGGAGCGCTCCACCACCGCCACGCTCTCCATGAAGAGCTCGCGGTAGAGCGAGCGCACGTCT
>DASQDA010000372.1:0-3302 GCA_035634435.1 Polyangiaceae bacterium | reverse complement strand
CGAGATCGAAATCCCGTAGGCCAGGCCCACCAGCAGCGTCACCGCATAGATGCGCCAGATGGTGGCGTCGCGGATCCTCTCGAGGCCTAGCATGGGCGACTGCTTGCGATACCGGCGCCGCTCGTGCTCAACGCAGCTCGAGCAGCTCTACCTCGAAGAGCAAAGTCGAGTTACCGGGGATCACGCCGCCCGCGCCCGCCGCGCCATAACCGAGAGCGGGAGGAATGAGGAGCGTGCGTTGTCCGCCGACCTTCATGCCCGCCACACCTTCGTCCCAACCGCGAATCACACGCCCCTGTCCGATCGGAAACGAAAAAGGCCGCCCTCGGTCGAGCGAGCTGTCGAACTTCGCTCCCTTCGCCCCGTTTTCCCAGAGCCAGCCTGTGTAGTGCATCACGCAGAGCTGACCTTGTTTGGGCGTCTCGCCAGTGCCAACCCGTGTGTCTTCGAAGGAAAGGCCGCTGGGCGTGGAGGTCATCGTCATGGGGCGGCAGCTTAGAGCAATTCAGGTCCGTGTGCATCTCCTCGCTGCGGGCCCCCGGCGGAGGCATCACGCACCGTCGCGTCTCCGGAAGGAAACACGCTCGCGCCTTGCGACGCGAAACGGGAGGCGCGACCGGTCGCGTCTGTGGCTTGCATGGTGTCGCCATGGTTTCGCAAGCGCATCCACATGCCTGCCGTCGAGGACGACCCGACGTCACGGCGCGGCTGACGTGAGCAGGGGCTGCGTCTGCCTCTGACCAGCTGAGCGCCCGTCAGTCCACCCCTGCATTCAGGTGGCGACCGGGCAGTGAGCGCCGGACATGGTGTCGAAGTCCGTGTCGGCACCGTTTCGCGCCAGCAGGCGCGCTGGACGACGGCACGATGGCTGCACAGCAGCAATCGGCGTACCAGCTGGGAGCGCGGTCGAGCGTCGGCTGCGAGTGAGTGCGCGTGTGCACTTCTGCAGAGCCATTGCTGTTGCAGCGTGCTGAGCTATTCTGGATACCAGAGGGCGCTTTGCAGAGCTGCGCGAAGGCTTTGTCTACGAACCGTTTGGCTTAACTGACTTGATGATCCGGCGTGGAGCCAAGAGCTCGAGTGGAGACATTCATGGCCAGAACCAATCGCAGACGGCAATCCGAGTTGCTAATCCGTTGCATTCCCATGTTGCGTGGATACGTCCGGCACCTGGTGCGAAGCCGCGAAGCCGCACATGACGTGTTGCAGGAGGTCATCCTTAGTATCCTGACGAATTCGTCCGCGCCCGACGACACTGCTCGATTCGCAACCTGGAGCCGCGGTATTGCTCGTGCGGTCGCCTCCAAGGGGGGCGCGCTGCAAAGCGAGCTGCTGTGGGACGACGAAAGCGAGGACCCCGCCGATCCGCTCGAGAATCCGGAACGCGCGGCGGACACGCGTGAGACGCTGCAGCGCGCCGTGCACGGCCTGTCGGAGGAGAGCGTCAGGCTGCTCGTGCGCCGCTACGTGTGGGAGGAGAACGCCGAGGAGCTGGCGCGTCAATTGGAGAAGACGCCGTCCTCGTTGCGCGTGCGCCTGATGCGGCTGCGCTCAGCCGCTCGTAGCGTCAAGATGGGCTGAGGCTGCTTGCGCTGCCGATGGCAGAGGCGGCCGCGCCGGCTTGCCGCTTCCGCTTCCGCTTTGCTGATGCTAAGAGAGGCGCTGGAACCCTCGAAACATCATGAGCGGCCATTCTAAGTGGGCAACGATCAAGCGAAAAAAGGGCGCAACGGACTCCGCGCGAGGCAGGGTGTTCACCAAGCTCGCACGCGAGATTGCGACCGCAGCGCGTATGGGCGGCGCAGACCCCGACGGCAACTCGCGCCTGCGCAAGGCCATCGCCGATGCGAAGGCGCAGCAGATGCCCAACGACAACATCAAGCGTGCCCTGCAAAAAGGCTCCGGCGAGCTAGGCGGCGCGGCTTTCGAGGAGGTTCTGTACGAAGGTACTGGCCCGAGCGGGACGCTGTTCCTGGTCGAAGGCATGACCGACAATCGCAACCGCACCGCTGCCGAGCTGCGTAAGATCTTCGAGAAGCACAACGGCCAGATGGGCGGCTCCGGCACGGCCGGCTGGGCCTTCGACCATGTCGGCCTCATCACGTTGGAAAAAAACGTGGTCACTGAAGATCAGGTGATGGAAACGGCTGTCGGGGCGGGCGCGGACGACTATCGCGACGAGGGCGAAATCTGGTCGGTCTACACGCTGCCAGCAGACCTCGATCGGGTGACAGCTGCCTTCGAGACAGCGAAGCTCCCCGTTCAATCCAGCAAGCTGGCTTTCGTCCCCAAGAACAAGAAGTCGGTCGTCGGTCGGGACGCCGAGGTGTGTTTGAATCTGGTGGACGCGCTCGACGAGCACGATGACGCGCAGAACGTCTTCGCCGATTTCGATATACCGGACGAAGAGCTGCAGCGCATCGCTTCCGCGACCTGACGCGAAGCGTTGCTCACGCGCGACTCACGTCGTGCACGCTGGCGGCGATGAAGCTCAGTAGCTGACTGTTGGAGAACGGCTTTTCCAGCAAGCGGCGCCGCACCTCGGAGAGAAACTGCTGCGCGCCGGGGGTGAAGGCGCCGCCGGTCATGAACACGGTTCGCGCGGACTGCTGCGGGAACCTTCGCTCCAGCTCACGATAGAACTCCATGCCGGTCATGCCCGGCATCATCAAGTCCGAGATGATGAGGTCGAACGACTCGCCGTTCTCCAGCAGCGTGAGCGCGCTGCGAGCACTGGTGCTCGTGGTGACTGCATAACGCTCCTCGAGCGTGCGCGCCAATGACTCGAGCAAGATGCGCTCGTCGTCGATGAGCAAGACCCGCGTGGTGTTCAGTGCTGGCGGGCGGAGCGAGCTGTTCTTCTGCAGGGGAGGGACGCTCTTGGTGCCGTCGGCTGCAGGCAGCACGACGCGGAACGTGCTGCCGGCACCCACGGTGCTTTCCACCTCGATACTGCCGCGCAACGACTGGACGATGCCGTGGGAGACGGACAGGCCGAGCCCCGTACCCGTCTCCAGCGCGCGTGTGGTGAAAAAAGGCTCGAACACCCGGGGAATGACGTTCTTCGGAATGCCGCAGCCAGTGTCACGGATCTCGACGTACGCCGTACCGTCCGTGAAGGTACCGGTGACGACACGGACCTCGTTGCTCTCGGAACGACCTGGGGCGATGGCGTGCGCGGCGTTGACCAGCAGATTGACGAAGACCTGTGTGATACGCGTGTCGTCCGCCAGCACCTCTGGGCATTCACCGAATTCCCGCACCAGGCGGGCACGCGGCGTCAGCTCGCGGAGCGTCATCGC
>DASQDA010000371.1:0-2668 GCA_035634435.1 Polyangiaceae bacterium | reverse complement strand
CCAGGGCGGAGCTAGCGGCGGAGCCAGCGGCTCGGGCGGCAAAGCCGGCTCGGGCGGAGCTAGCGGCGCAGCGAGCGGCTCGGGGGGCAAAGCCGGCTCGGGCGGCGGTGCGGGCGACAGCGGCGGCAATGGCAACGTCGTGGGTCAGTGCGCCACTACGTTGCCGGGATTGCCAACCTACAACGGCAATGGCTCGGTGACGTTTTACACGTTCGCTATGGGCTCCAACTGCCAGAACGCGCCTCCCACCAACAAGTGTGTCAACTGTGGATTTCCAGTAACAGCAACGTCACCGGACACGGTCGCGCACGCCTACACCGGTAGCGGGCGCTACTTCGCTGCCATGAACACTGATGACTTCAACGGTGCCGCCGCGTGCGGCGCGTGTGTCGAGGTGACCCGCGACGGGGGCCGCAAAGTGATTGCCACCGTCGTGGACCAGTGCCCCATCGCGACCAACCCCGTGTGCAAACGCGGCCACATCGATCTGAGCCGAGAGGCCTTCCTTCAGCTCGGCTCTGAAAGCGAGGGCCATCTGGGCACCGGCAACGGCGGCCGCTACGGTAGTATCTCGTGGAAGTACATTCCGTGCCCGGTGCCGGCGAGTCAGAACGTGACGCTGCGCCTGAAGGAGCCGAACAATCAGTACTACACGGCCGTGGTCGTCCAAGATCACACGTATCCGATCAAGAGCGTGAAGATCAAAGGCGCCAACGCCACCCGCGACCCGCAGAGCAATTTCTGGATGGTCGGCAGCGGCGATCAATCACCTGGCCCGTGGAAAGTACAGGCGATCGATATCAACGGCTGGGGCTTCGAAACCACCCTCTCCCAAGGACAAGCTGGGGACGTCTCCACCGGCCATCGCGTCACCTGCCCCTGAGCCTTGCCAGCTGGCCGAGCTCGGGCGTCAGGGCAACCTGGGCGGTAACTGCCAACGCTTTGGCTTGCGAGCGCGCGTGTCGGCCTGAAGCCAGGGCAAGAGGCCAGCAACGCTCACGCCGACCCACGAGCGTACAGGCACGGTCAGGGCTTCGAGCGCGCTCACCGTATCCGGCAAATCGCCGTCGTCGATCTTCGCTTCGCGCTGCCATGCTTCGAATGGGATGAGCGTCTTACGGTGTTTGTGCTCACCGCCGACCACCGCCTCGTGTTTGCAGAACACCAATAGCCGCGCTTCGAGCTGCTGCGCTGCTTTCACGGCCCGCCCCCCCGCCATTAGCTTCAACGCGGCGCCCTCGACGCTGCCCTCGCGCTCGACGCGCCGGAGCAAATCGAGCGCCGTCGCGTCCAGATCCGCACGCTGCCACGCCTCACCAGAGCGGGCCGCGCGCGCGAGCGCTGGCCACAGACTTCGATGAACGAGAGTGCTCTTCGCACCCACGAGCTTCACTCGAGCCACGTCAGCTTCCACCCGCTGCAGCGTCGCATAGATCAACGCGCCGCTAGGATGGGCCCACCACGAGCCGCTGATGGACTGCCCGGCGATGCAACGGGTAGCCGAGGGTAGGAGCACGTCGTGAGCCAGCAGCATGCCCTCGCGCGAGAGCTCCGCTCGCAGGCGCTTCTCTGCCTGATGAAGCTCGACGGGAGTGGGAGGAGCCGCCATGACGAGCTCACGCTTTAGCAGCCTACCGTGGGCTTTCGCTAGCGCTACGCCAAAACCCCGGCGCGCGGCTCAGCTCCGGTCGGTTACAGGCCGTAGGCCATGTTCATTGCCGCGCGAACCTCGCGCAACGTTTCATCGGCCACGCGATTGGCGTGCTCGTTGCCGCTTCGCAGCGTGTCACGGACCACGCCGGTCGCGTCCTTGTTCAGTTCCGCGCGGCGCGCACGCAGCGGAGCGAGCGTATCGTTCAACGCGGTCACGAGCTCGTGCTTCAGCGCGCCGCCGCCGCCATCGGCGAGCCGCTCTGCGATGGCTTGAGGGGCTTCGCCCGTGCACAGGCTGATCAGCAGCAGCAGGTTTGCGACTGCCGGGCGGCCCTCGGGGTCGTAGGTGATGCGACGCTCGGTATCGGTCTTGGCCTTGCGTACGAGCAGCGCCGTCTCGTCGGCCGTGGAGCTCAGCTGGATGGCGTTGTTACGGCTCTTGCTCATCTTCTGAACGCCGTCGAGGCCGAGGATCTTCGGCGCCTCCGAAAGCAAAGCCGACGGCTCCGGGAACAGCGGCGTTGTCCCGCTCACGTAGCGCTGGTTGAAGCGCCGAGCGATTTTGCGCGTGAGCTCCAGGTGAGCCAGCTGATCCTTGCCCACCGGGACCACGTTACCCTTACAGAAGAGGATGTCCGCCGCCTGATGCACCGGATAGGTGAACATGCCGGCGTTGACGTGGGTGAGACCGGCCGCCTCGATCTCCTCCTTGACGGTGGGGTTGCGATCGAGCTCGCCCATGCCGACCAGCGTGAGGAAGGGCAGCAAGAGCTGGTTGAGCGCCGGAACGTGGCTGTGACAGAAGATGAACGTGCGGCCGTTGGCCGGGTCGAGCCCTGCACTGAGATAGTCGAGCACGAGCGCGCTGACGTTCGCCGGAATGTGCTCGGTGCTCTCACGATCGGTCAGCACCTGGTAGTCGGCGATCACGATGTAGACCGACGTACCCAGAGCCTGAATGCGCACGCGGTTCTGCAACGATCCGAAATAGTGACCGATGTGCAAGGCTCCGGTG
>DASQDA010000370.1:0-12861 GCA_035634435.1 Polyangiaceae bacterium | reverse complement strand
CGCCTCGGCGAGGCGCTCGAGCGCGACGGCAACGTCGCGGACGCCGCCTCCTCCGCCCTGGCCGAAGCACGTTCACGGGCGCGTGAGCTGCAAGCCGAGCTGAAGCGTCGGGTGGCCGAGCTCGTGCTGCGTCACGCCGAGGTGCTCTCGGGCCAGTACGCGACGGAACGGGACGGGCGCTACGTGCTGCCGGTGCGAGCCGATGCACATTACCGCGTGGAGGGCATCGTCCTCGGCTCGAGCGGCTCAGGAGGCACGCTGTACGTGGAACCGCGCGAGCTGACCGAGCTGGGCAATCGCCTCCGCGTGCGTGAGGCCGCCATCGAGCGGGAAGTGACGCGTGTGCTGCTGGAGCTGTCGAGCCTGGTGCAGGACCAGTACGAGGCGGTCCAGCGGGCCTTCGAAGTGTGCGTGCAGGCGGATGTGGTCGGGGCGCTGGCTCGCTGGGCAGCGGACACGCGCTCCCGACCGATCGACGTGGCCGACGATGACAACATTCAGGTACGTGCTGCGCGGCATCCCCTGCTGGCAGCTTCCGCGCAAGCCGTCGTGGCCAACGACCTCGAGCTGCGGGGCGGCCAAGCGCTCGTCATCTCTGGACCGAACGCGGGCGGCAAGACCGTGACCCTGAAATGCCTGGGGCTGTTCGCCTGGATGGTGCGCGCCGGCATCCCTATCCCTGCTGGCCTCGAGTCGCACGTGGGTTGGTTCCACACGGTGCTAGCGGAGATCGGTGACGACCAGTCATTGGTGCGATCGCTTTCCACGTTCACCGCGCACGTCGTCAATCTGGCGCGCATGCTGGAGCAAGCAGGCCCGCAGGTGCTGGTGCTGCTCGACGAGGTAGCCACCGGCACCGACCCTGAAGAGGGCGCCGCCCTCGCCTCTGCAGTGCTCGAAGCCTTGACCGCGCGCGGAGCGGCGGTCGCCGTCACCACTCACTACGAACGGCTCAAGGAGCTCGCGGCAGGCCCCGGTCGCTTGGCGAACGCTGCGGTCGGTTTCGACTTCCAGCGGCTCGAGCCGACGTTTCGTCTGCACATGGGAGTCCCCGGCGCGTCCAGCGCGCTGGCGGTCGCCTCCCGCCATGGCTTGTCACCCAGCCTCATCCAGCGTGCCCGGGAGCTCATCCCGCAGGCCGCCCGCGAGCGCGAACGCGTCGTGCAGGAGCTCGCGGCCGAGCGCGAGAGGCTGCGCGCGGAGAGGCAGGCTCTGGACGCGAGCCGCGCCGAGCAGGAGGCTCTGGCCTCCGCGTCGGCCAGCGAGCACGAGCGGCTCCACCAGCAAGCACGCTCCGAGGTCGAGCGCGAGGCGCGGGAGCTGCGAAGCCAGGTGCAGCTTGCTCGCGGCGACATTCAGCGGGCACGCGTGGCGCTCAGGAGTAACCAGCTCGAGGCCGGCGAGCTGCGCAAGCTCGAGGCCGTCGTGAGCAGCGCTGCATCACAGATCGCGATCGGCGGGCCGCTCGCAAGCTCTGCGCTCCTCGGCCGCGCACCGGCACCGGGGCTGCGCATCGATCCGGAGAAGCTGACACCGGGCGCGCGCGTTCGTTTGCGCAGCACCGGGGCCACCGCGACCGTCCTCGAGCCGCCCAGCCGCGGGGAGGTGCGGCTGCGCGTCGGCGCCCTGCGCCTGACGCAAAAGCTCGACGAGCTGGAGCTATTGCCGAAAGGCGCGGCTGAGCGCAAGCCGCGGGCGCACACGGCAAAGCCCGCCGCGTCGACGCGGGCCGAGGCACGTCGAACTCGCGACAACACGCTCGACGTGCGCGGGACCCGCATCGGCGATGTCCCCAGCAAGCTCGACGCCTTCCTCGATCGTTTGCTCGGTGAAGGCGAGAGCGTTGCTTTCGTACTGCACGGTCACGGCAGCGGGGCACTGCGCTCTGCGGTTCGCGAGCACCTGGGCAGCTCGCGGTTCGTCGACCAGGTCCGTTCCGCCGAGCCCGATCAGGGCGGCGACGCGTTCACGATATTCTGGGTTCAAAGTTGATGCTAGCGTCCGAGCAATGGTGGTTGCGGCGTCTAGTGTCACCGGAATCGCGGAGCCTCCACGAGGGTTGACCCGCCACGCCCAGGCGCGGTCTTGACCGGGAGCGACCCCGCCAAGCCGGCCACGCCGGAGGTCCCCCGTGTCGCTCCTCCGGTCTCGTCACGGAGCACCACGTCGGGCACCAGCACGGTGCGCGGGGAAGCTCGCCCACCCCACCCTCCCCACGACCGCAAGCACCTGCGCAAGCTGGCCCTTGGCGCCCTCGGCGTCGTGTTCGGCGACATCGGTACGAGTCCTCTCTACGCCATGCGCGAGTGCTTCCATGGTGAACATGCAATCGCGCCGACTCGCGACAACGTGCTCGGCGTGCTGTCGCTGATCTTCTGGTCGCTGACGATCATCGTTTCGCTGAAGTACGTCGCCTACGTACTGCGCGCGGACAACAAGGGTGAAGGCGGCATCCTGGCGCTGATGGCACTGTCCAGCTCGAATCTGCGCAGCTCGCGCAGCTACAACGTGCTCATCGCGCTCGGTATCTTCGGGGCCGCGCTGCTGTACGGCGATGGCGTGATCACGCCCGCTATCTCCGTGCTCAGCGCGGTGGAAGGTCTGGAGGTCGCGGCCCCGCGCCTGCACGCACTGGTGCTTCCGCTCACCGTTGCCATTCTCGTGGCGCTGTTCGCCATCCAGCGCAAGGGCACGGCCGGCATCGGCGCTGTGTTTGGCCCGGTGATGCTCGTTTGGTTCAGCACCTTGGCTCTACTCGGTGCGGTGAACCTGGCTCAGGCCCCGGAGGTCGTGGCCGCCATGTTGCCGAACCATGCCGCACGCTTTCTGATGGACAACGGCTGGGTCGGCTTCGGGGTGCTGGGTGCCGTGTTGCTGGTGGTCACGGGGGGCGAAGCGCTCTACGCCGACCTCGGTCATTTCGGTCGCGACCCGATTCGGCGTGCGTGGTTTGGTTTGGTGTTTCCTGCTCTGTTCCTGAACTATTTAGGGCAGGGGGCGCTGCTGGTGCGCCACCCCGAGGCGGCGGAGCATCCGTTTTTTCGCCTGGCCCCCGCGTGGGGTTTGTGGCCCCTCGTGGCGCTCTCCGCGGCCGCCGCGGTGATCGCGTCGCAGGCGCTGATTTCTGGTGTGTTCTCGCTCTCGCGCCAGGGAACCATGCTGGGCGTGCTGCCGCGCATGCGCATCCGCCACACGTCGGCTGAAGAACAAGGACAGATCTACGTGCCCAGCATCAACTGGGCGCTGATGCTGGGCACCATCTGGCTGGTGCTGACCTTTCGCTCGTCGGCCAACCTCGCATCGGCGTATGGCATCGCGGTCACGTTGACGATGATCATGACCACGGTGCTCGCCTTCTTCCTGGTGCGCTACCGCTGGGGTTGGAGCCTGACGCGCTCAGTGCTGGTGACCGCCCTCTTCCTGGTGCCCGAGTTGGCCTTCGCGGCCGCGAATCTCAAAAAGATCGGCGACGGTGGCTGGTTTCCCATACTGGTGGGCGCCTGCCTGTTCGTGTTGATGAGCACCTGGAAACGGGGACGTGAAGTGTTGGCCCAGCGGTTTCAGGATCAGCTGTTGCCGCTGGCGGACTTCTTCGAGCTGATCCAGGTGGAGCTGCCGGCGCGCGTGCCGGGGACGGCCGTGTTCATGACCAGCACACGAGAGGGAACGCCGCCTGCGCTCCTGCACAACTTCCTCCACAACCGCGTGGTCCATCAGCACGTCGTGTTGCTGACCATCGTCGGTGAGGACCTGCCACGCGTGTCCGAGCGTGAGCGCTACACGCTGCAGCAGGTCGAGGACGGCTTCGTGCGTATCGTTGCGCGTTACGGCTTCATGGAACAGCCGGACGTGCCCAAGCTGCTTCTCCGCTCGGGCGTCGTCGGGGGAAGCCTCGAGGGGACCACCTTTTTCCTTGGGCGCGAGACAATGATCGCCAACGAGAGCCCAGGGCTCGCCATCTGGCGCATCGGATTGTTCTCCTTCCTGGCCCGCAATGCGCAACCGGCGACCAAGTTCTTCAATATTCCCCCCGACAGGGTGATGGAGATTGGCGCCCAGATCGAGCTGTGACGCCCCCCCGGGCGGCGCACTACGCAGAAATCCGGCATTGCTGTAGGGCGCTCCGAGGCGGGAGGTGACTCATGGTCCGAGAGAGGCTGCCCCTCGAGAGGCGCACCACGTGCGGATCTGGTAGCCTGACGACCAGGTTTCGAGGTCGACCATGAGCAACGAGGCAGCGGTGCTGCTCATCGATGATGACGAGATGGTCCGTCGCGCCTTCCGCCGGGCTCTCGAGCTGGGTCTGCTCGCCTTTATCGAAGCCGAAGACGGGGCGAGCGGGCTGCAGATGGCCCGCGAGCAGGTTCCCGGGGCCGTGATGCTCGACTTGCGCATGCCGGGCATGGATGGGCTCGACGTGCTGAGCGACTTGCTGCGCGACGACCCCGAGCGTCCAGTCGTGGTCGTCTCGGGTCAGGGGACGATGACCGACGCGGTGGAGGCGCTCCGCCGCGGCGCCTGGGACTTCGTTTCGAAGCCGGTCATGGAACCTTCGCTGCTGGTGCGCACCGTGCGCCGAGCGCTCGAGAAGGCAGCTCTGCTCAGACAGAACCGAGAGTACAGCGAGAGTCTGCGGCGGATGAACGAGCAGCTCTCGGCGGCCCTGGAAGAGGTGCGGACCGATCAGCAAGCGGCGCGCCAGCTCCAGTTTCAGCTGCTTCCGCCTGACGGGCTTTGCATGACGGGCTACACGTGCTCGCGCAGGCTCTTTCCCTCGCAGCTGATGAGCGGCGATTTCTTGGACTACTTTCCGCTCGGTCCCGATCGCCTCGGGCTCTACGTGGCAGACGTGGCGGGCCACGGTGCCGCATCGGCTTTCATGACGGCGATCCTTTCGACGCTGGTAGACAAGTATAGGGAGCTGTTCGAGTCCCGCGCCGACGAGACAATCCTCGACCCTGATCAGCTGTTGACCCGCCTCGATGCGGACCTGGTGCCGCTTCAGCTCAAGCGGCACGTCACCATGTTCTATGCTGTCCTGGAACGTGCCTCGGGCAGGTTGGTGTACGGCAATGCAGGCGCGTTCCCCTTTCCATTGGTGGCAGACGGAAACACCGTAACGGAGCTGGAGTGTGTAGGACGTCCCCTGAATCTTCCATGCAGCGGCGGGTTTGGACGTGGCGAAACGGTACTCCACCCGGCGGGGCGACTGTTGATTGCGTCGGACGGCGTGCTCGAGCTTCCGCCCAAGCAGACGCACAAAGCGCGACGCGAGTCGCTGGCTCGTCTTTTGTCCAATTCTTGGTATATCGATTCCATGCTCGCGGAGCTTGGGTTGCACGACGGGACCCCGCTCAGCGACGACGTTGCATTCTTGTTCCTGAAGCGGGAGTCCACCAATGCCTAACGGTCACGTGACGCATGCGGAACGGAACGGGATCCACGTCCTGCGCTACTTCGGCAAAGTCGACTACATGGCCGCGCCCGCCATCCAGCGCTTCCTGGATGATCTACTGGAGCACGAGCGCGTCTCCGGGCTGGTGTTCGATTTGACCTCCGCGGAGGGCCTCGACAGCACGAACCTGGGGCTGCTTGCCCGCGTCAATGACCGCGTGCATGACGCCGCGGGCGCGGGCAGCATGATCGTTTCGCGCAGCGAGGACATCAACGACGTGCTGCGCAGCATGGGCCTCGACCGCATCTTCGAGATCGTGACGGACGAACCCGCGCCGCTCCACGACTGTTGTGCCAAGGAGAGCATCGACGTTGACAGGCCGCCGTCGGAAAGCGAGCTCCGGCACACCATGCTGGAAGCGCACCGCGCTCTGGTGGATTTGAGCGATGCCGGCCGCGAGCAGTTCCACGACGTGGTGGCCTGCTTGGAGAAAAGCCAGGGATAGACCGCTGCCACCACGAAGCGCCGAACGACCGCAGGATAGGGCCAGGCAGCGATGTTGATCCTCGTCATGGGAGTGACCGGATCCGGCAAGACGACCATCGGTCTTCGGCTGGCAGCTCGCCTGAAGCTGCCCTTCCACGACGCGGACGAATACCACCCGCTCGAAAATCTGCGCAAAATGGCGCGCAACGAGCCGCTCGACGATGCGGACCGCTGGCCCTGGCTGGAGCGCCTCGCGCGGGAGAGTCGCGCCTGGCAAGCCCATGGCGGGGCCGTTTTGGCTTGCTCAGCGTTGAAACAAGCCTACCGCCGAGTGTTGCTGGGCGAGGTCGATCGAGCGCGCATCGTTTACTTGAAAATCGAGCTGAGCTCCGTCGTCGAGCGCCTGGAAGGGCGGCGCGGGCTGCATGAAATCGTGTCCGATTTCGACCGCATCCTGGCGGGCCAGTTTCGCGATCTCGAAGAGCCGGAAGGGGCCATTGCCATTCCTGCGCGGCTCACGCCGCCGGAGATCGTCGAGCGAGCCGCGCGTCGACTGGCCCGCGAGGGGTTGACGGGCGGCAGAGTGCGCATCGCCGAGGGCGGCCCCGACACGCACATCGATGAGCAGCAGGCGCGATCACTCATCGACGGCCTGGTGAGCGAGCTTCCGCCAGCCAGGCGCGTGCTGTTGATCCCGCCCGACTATACCCGTGCTCATTCGGGCGCCGGGGAGCTCACGCAGCTCCTTTACGAGCGACTCGGCGGCGCCGAGGTGGACGTGCTGCCAGCCGTCGGGACCCACCGAGCGATGACCGTCACCGAGCGCGAGAGCCTGTTTCCGCGGATTCCCGCCCAGCGTTTTCTGGAGCATGATTTTCGGCAAAACCTGCTGAGCCTCGGCGAGGTGCCCGCCTCGTTCGTCAGTGAGGTGAGCGGAGGGTTGTGGGCCGCGCCGATTCCGTGCGAGGTGAACGCGAAGCTGGTGCAGGGTGGGTATGACCGCATCTTCTCGATCGGACAGCTCGTTCCGCACGAGGTGGCCGGCATCGCCGGGCACAGCAAGAACGTCTTCGTCGGCGTGGGCGGCAAGTCGGCCATCGACCGCACCCACTTCCTGGGAGCACTGTGTGGCATCGAGAGCATCCTCGGCGAGGCGTGCAATCCGGTGCGCGACGTCCTTTCGTATATGGGCAACCAGCTCGGATCCGCGCTCCCGCTGACCCATGTGCTCACCGTGCGCGCGAGAGACGCCTCGGGCGCGCTGCGGACGCGGGGGCTCTTCGCTGGCGATGATGACGCGTGTTACTTCGCGGGTGCACCGCTGGCTCGCGCCAGCAACACGCGGTTCCTATCCGAGCCAGAGGCAAAGGTGGTCGTGTACCTGCACCCTGCCGAGTACAAGTCGACCTGGCTCGGCAACAAGGCCATCTACCGAGCTCGGCTGGCGCTGCGCAAGGGTGGTGAGCTGGTGGTGATAGCGCCCGGAGTCGATCGCTTCGGTGAAGACCCGGACATCGATCGGCTGGTACGCCGCCACGGCTACTACGGCCGCGAGCGGACGCTGGCGGCGGTGGCGAGCGACCCCGAGCTAGCGGGCACGCTTGCCGCCGCCGCGCACCTCATCCACGGCTCCGGCGAGGGCCGCTTCCGCGTGGTCTACGCGGCGGGCGGGTTGAGCCCGAGCGAGCTTGCTGCCGTGGGCTACGAGTCGATGAGCGTGGATGACGCTCTGCAGCGCTACGAGCCGACCCGGATGAGCGAGGGTGTGAACGTGCTGCCCGACGGCGAGCGCATTTTCTTCGTCTCGAATCCCGCATTGGGACTCTGGGACGCTCGCACGCGACATTAGAGACGATAGGGAGGTGTCATGCCTTTCGCGGCGGGCGCGGGGTTCCCACCCAAGTTGCCGCTGCCGGCGGCGCACGAACCCGCCTTTAATCACGAGCGCCCCAGGGCTGCGCTGGACAGGCCCCTCCCCCTCCCCTACCTTATGCGCGGTCGTAGCCAAAGGTGGAAGGCGCCACCGTGGTCTTAAACGCAGCTTATTCAGCGAAGAACTCGTTTCTGCTCAGTGAGATACAAATGAAGATGGATGCTTGTCGCACGATTGGAGCTTTCCTTGCCTCGGTTTTCCTCCTGGGTGCCTGTAGCGCCACGAGTGAGGACCCGAAAGATCTGCCGAACGGCGGCACCGGCGGCTCCAGCGCCAACAACGGCGGGAAGGCCGCCAATGGTGGCAGCACCCCGAGCTTTGGCGGTTCGAGCAGCGGCGGTTCGTTCAGCAACGGCGGCTCGACCAGTAAGGGTGGCTCCACGAGTACCGGTGGCGCGACGAGCGGCGGCAGCACCACCGGTGGCACGACCAGCGTCGGCGGCACGACCGGCGTCGGCGGCACGACCACCGCAGGAACCGGAGGCGCGCCGACTGGCAAAGCCGAGCCGATGATCTACGACGGAAAGGCGGGTGCGCCGTGCACCAACGTCATCAAGTCGCCGCGCGTTGGTTACTGGTTCACGTACAACGACATGACCGGCATGCAGACCCCGGCGGCGACCGAGATGGCCATGTTCGGCGAGCTCAACGGGAAGGGCGGCGCCACTGATTGTGCGGTGCACACCAAGGGCAGCGGCTTCACGAAGTGGGGTGCCGGTGTGGGTTTCGATCTGAACAACATCGCCACGGTGAGCAGCGCGTACGACGCCAGTGCGTACACGGGCATTCGCTTTGCGGTCAAAGGGACCGCCACGAACACGCGCGGCTTGGCGTATGCGGCGGCCCCCAACACGCTGCAGGTGAAAGTGGTCACCACGGCGAACACCGGCGGCGACGACTTTGCGGGCTTCTGCACGATGACCGCGGACTGGACGGTGTGTCAGTTGCCTTTCGCCACGCTGGCGCGCGACGGCTGGGAAAAGGCCATCATGCCGCCGCCCACGTTCAGCGCCGCGCAAATCACCAAGATACAATTTCAGGCGAGTATGCACGATCCACAGGCGCCGGCGCCCGCGCCGCCGGTCTTCAATCAGCCCGTCGCGTTCGACTTCTGGATCGACGACGTCGAATTTTACTGACACGGCCAGCTCCCGGCGGCCTTCAGGATAGCCGGCGCACGAGATATGAGCTCCGGGCAGCGAGTCTCTCGTGCTTCGCTGCCGGGTTTACGGAACATGCGATTGCTCTTCGCACCCGGCGCCGGGTCGGCGTCTTCCTCGGTCTGGATGCAGCGCACTCGTCGCAAGCTCGAGACGCTGGGTGTCGTCCAGCCGCTCGACTACCCGTATCAACGGCAGGGTCGCAAGCTGCCGGATCGGCTGCCGGTGCTGGTGCAATGGCACCGCAAGGCCCTCGAACGAATGCAAGCAGAGGACAGCGCGCCCGTGGTGCTCGTTGGCAAGAGCATGGGCGGACGCGTCGGCTGCCACGTTGCGCTCGAGGTCGAGCCCAAGCCGGCCGCGCTGGTGTGTCTGGGCTACCCCCTGGTCGGCCAGAACGGCAGCGTTCGCGACGAAGTGCTGCGCGAGCTCACCACACCCATTCTCTTCATTCAAGGCACGCGCGACACGCTGTGCCCATTGCAACATCTGGCGCAGGTGCAAGCCCAGATGCGAGCACCGAACGAGCTCTACCTCGTCGAGGGGGGTGACCACTCGCTCGTCGTCGATAAGGCGCGCTTGAAGGCCCTTGGCAGCACTCAGGAGCAGGTGGAAAACGCCATCATCCAGCGCATCCGCAGGTTCTGTGACACGCACGTGGGCGCTGGCCCGCCGAAATGAATCGACGGGCAGCGCCACGCTCGTGATGCTTGGCTGCTCGGCGCGTTCCGCTCAGCGCGGCGCGACTGACTTGGCCAGGAACGGGAGGTAGTCGTAAGTGCGCACGTAGTACGAGAACGACTCACAGAAGTCACCGGTCCAGGAGGCGACGCCCACTACTTGCGCTTTGCCGCCCGAACGCATCAGCGCGGGGCCTCCAGAGTCACCGTAGCAAGAGTTCGCGCTCGGCGCCGTGCCCTTGAGCTGCATCAACTGCTTGCGGATGCTGCGGTCGCCAATGCCGGGATGCGGATTGGTCGGCAGCGGGCGCACGACGGGGAACCCCTGATACGCCGTCTGCCCGCTGCGACGGACATAGGCGTCCACGCCTTGCGTCCCGGTCGGGTCCGTGCCGGTCGCGCCGTAGCCGACGATCTGCACCGCTTTGCCGAGGTCCATGTCCGTCACTGGTTTGATTGCCAGAGGCAGCGGAGCAAAGGGTGGATCGCGATCCAGATGCACCACCGCGATGTCCGAGCTCAGCGTGCTCGGGTTCCAGCCCGGATGCAGCTTCCACTGGGTGGACATCGACCAGTGGGTCCAGAGCGACGGGTCCTCGAAAATCTCCTCGAAGTCAGCCCAGTAGTCATTGCCGTGATAGGCGAACACCAGCCCCGCATTCTGCAAACAGTGGGCGGCGGTGACGAGCGTCCGCTTCGCATAGAGGGTTCCCGAGCACAGCGTCTCGGTACCGTCGATGTTCGGAATGTACAAGGCCATCACCTGCGGAGTGCTGGTGTCTACCTGACCCCGCACGATCCCGGCGCCTTCCTCCGCTACGAGCTCGGTATCGGATTCGGATGCGGGAGCGGCGCTGCATCCAGCAACCACCAATAGCAGGGGAAGGAACTTGGCTTTCAGACGGAACGACATGTCGTATTTACTCCTCGTGGCAGACGTCGGGCAACGCCCGATATCAGCAAAACTCACTCACGTGCCAAAGTCACTCAGGAGCGGTTCCCCAGCGCGGCTTTGACACTCGGCTCGTAGCCCGCGCACGTTGCACGACCTGTCCGTACTGCCACGCAAGTGGCGCAAAACGATTGCTCGACATGAGCAAGAGCTTCAGACGAACGGACACTATCGGACGGCAACATGTGCGATGGCTCTCCTTCTGCACGAAGCGATCCAGCACCGCGCGGCGACAGGAGCGACGCAGAGCCAGGCAACATCACGAGCTCACGAGGCCCCACACGAGTGGGCGGGCGTCGGCAGGCGGAGCCGATGTGGGTTGGCAGGGGTCACGGTAGCGGAGCGACGCCGAGCTCGACCAGACGCGCACGGGAAGCTTTCGCGCAGCAAGCAGCGCGCCCCTTGCGCGCCCGTCAACCACGACCCAAACTTCCGCCCAATGGATCGCACGCTATTTTTCGGGGGGTTCCTGTTGCTCACGGGGATTGTGTTTCAGCTCTGGGTCACCATCCGCGTCTTCCGTTCTCGCCTCTACGAGCCTTCGCAGAAGTCAGCCCAGGCCAAGCTCATCTGGCTGCTCCCGGTGCTCGGGGCCGTGATCGCCTTTTCCGTCCTGACGACGGAGGAGAAGGCCGAGCGCGCGCATACCGAGCGCGAGCTTCACGGCTGAGCTCGCAGCGCTCGACGACTGAGCTGAGCGCGCCGCGTAAATCGAGGAGCTGAGGTGACGCGCCGGTCGACCGACCGCTGCGCGTCTCCTCACGTGCGCAGCGCCTAAGTAGCGCTCCGCGGCTGAAAACACGGCGTGAGGGGCGACCCGGTTGAAACTTCGCGGGTTCTGCGCGGCAGCTGATTGGCGCACGCGCTGCTTACAACTGGCCACCGCGACGCGGCTAGGCTATCTGCGGCGCGTTGTCGGGGCTCGTTGAGGGGCCGCCAACCAGGAGTACACTTTGCATCGCTCAGGAGCTTCAGCCCTATCTCTGGTCGCCGCCCTCATGGGTTGGCTGATGTTGTTGCTACCGTCCACGGCCCGCGCCGCTCAGGCGCCGCACGCTGGCGGTGAAGCCAATCTGGTCTTGCCCGACCTCGGCAGTGCCGAGTTCCTCGGCATGAGCGGCCACACCCTGCTTTTGTGGGGAATGTTGATTGCCGCGGGCGGCATGGTCTTCGGGGTGATCGCGTTGTTCCAGGTGAAGAACCTGCCAACGCACAGCTCGATGGCGGACGTTTCGCAGATCATCTGGGAGACCTGCAAGACCTACCTCATCACTCAGGGCAAGTTCATCTTGATGCTCGAGGTGCTGATCGGCTCCATCATGGTGCTGTATTTCGGCGTCTTGCAGGAGTTTCCGGCGCTCAAGGTGCTGACGATCCTCGCCTTTAGCTTCGTTGGCATCGCTGGCAGCTATGGAGTTGCCTGGTTCGGTATCCGGATCAACACGTATGCCAACTCGCGCACTGCGTTTGCCAGCCTCGAAGGCAAGCCTTACCCGGTTTACGCCATCCCGCTGAAGTCGGGCATGAGCATCGGCATGGTCCTCATCAGCGTCGAGCTGGTGCTGATGCTCAGCATCCTGCTGTTCGTGCCGCGTGACTACGCCGGCGCCTGCTTCATCGGTTTTGCGATCGGTGAGTCGCTGGGCGCCTCCGCGCTGCGTATCGCTGGCGGCATCTTCACCAAGATCGCCGACATCGGCTCGGACTTGATGAAGATCGTCTTCAAGGTGAAGGAAGACGACGCGCGAAACCCCGGCGTGATCGCCGATTGCGTCGGCGACAACGCCGGCGACTCGGTGGGTCCCAGCGCCGATGGTTTCGAGACCTACGGCGTCACCGGCGTAGCACTCATCTCGTTCATCCTGCTCGCCGTGCGCGACCCCATCGTGCAGGTGCAGCTTCTCGTTTGGATTTTCGCGATGCGCGTCATCATGGTGGTCGCGAGCGCGGGCTCGTACCTCATCAACGAGGCGTATCAGAAGGCGACGTTCGGCAAGGGCGGCCGCAAGGTCAACTTCGAGACCCCGCTCACCACGCTGGTGTGGTTCACCTCGCTCGTCTCCGTCGCCCTGACGTTCCTCGTCTCCTACGTGCTGATTCCTCAGCTGGGCGACGGCACCTTGTGGTGGAAGCTCTCGGCCATCATCAGCTGCGGAACGCTGGCAGGCGCCATCATTCCAGAGCTCATCAAGGTCTTCACTTCGACCGAATCGGCCCACGTGAAGGAAGTCGTCACCTCGTCGCGTGAAGGTGGG
>DASQDA010000369.1:0-2124 GCA_035634435.1 Polyangiaceae bacterium | reverse complement strand
GGGCTTGTCGGAGACGTCGCTCTCGTTGAAGCTCGGCGGCTGGGGCAGGGGCGTGCCTGCGAAGCGGTCCCGGTGCCGGGGAGCTGGGGAGGGGGAATTGACCCCGCGGCGGTCGTCCGGATCGCGCGGCGCGCCGCTGTGCGGGGCCAGGTACGCGACCGAAAGGAAGAATGGCTGCGGGTCAGGTGCCACGCGCGTGATCAGCTCGGAAGCGCGCCGCGAATAGAAGTCGCTGGAGTAGAAGGCGGGGTTGCGGTCGGCGCCGTAGCTTCTCAGCGTGCCGTTCTCGTTCAGTGTGTAGCCGTAGAAGCGGTAGGTGCTCGGGTCAACCGAGCCGTACCACTCGGTCCAGCCGGGGGGCACGCCGTCGCCGGCGTCGTAGCCGTTCAGGAACTTGCCGATGTGCGCCGTGCGGTATCCGGCGCGCTGGAGCCAAGTGGGCAGCCACTCGCGCGTGTCGAGCTTGTCGTAGCCGCCCTCGGGCGGCTTGTTGCCGAGCACGCGATGGCTGTGCGCGTACTGGCCGGTGAGGAACGTGGCGCGCGACGGGCAGCAGAGGGAGAGCGAGACGAAGCTGCGCTCGAAGGTCGTGCCCCGCTTGCCGAGCAGCTCGCGGACGTTGCCCATGACGCTGAGGGAAGCCAGTGTCTGGTCGTCAGTCATCAACATCACGATGTTGGGGCGCCGCTGGCGTTCCTGCTCCTGGGCACCCGGCTTGGCGGGCATGAGCAGCGCAACGGCGCAGAGGGCGAGCAGGGCGGGGAGGGCCAGGCGGAGGGCGCGCATGCAGCCGACAACACGCGTGAGCGCGCGGGGTTGCGATGCTCGCGGTCCGGGTACGCCGTCTCTCGATGCGGGCGATCACGGTGGTGCCGGGGCGTGGCGAGCCGCAGCTCGGCGAGGTGCCGGACCCGGTGCCGCGCGACGGCGAGCTGCTCGTCGAGACCCTTGCGCTCGGCGTCTGTGGCACGGATCGGGAGATCGTCTCAGGCAAGTACGGCTGGGCACCTGAGGGCCGGGAGCGCCTGGTGCTCGGCCACGAGGCGCTCGGCCGGGTACTCGAGTCGCCCGCTGGGTCAGGCTTCACCGCCGGAGACCTTCTCGTGCCGATCGTGCGCCGGCCCGATCCCGTGCCATGCGCCTGCTGCGCAGCGGGGCAGGCCGACATGTGCCGCAACGGCCGCTATCAAGAGCGCGGCATCAAGGAGCTCGACGGCTACGGCTCGGAGCGCTTCACGGTCGAGCCCCAGTTCGCCGTCAAGCTCGAGACCACGCTGGCACGCGCAGGCGTGCTCGTCGAGCCGGCCAGTGTGCTGGCCAAGGCCTGGGAGCACATCGACCGCATCGCTGCCCGGGCATGCGTGCCGCTCGATCGAGCGCTCATCACGGGCGCCGGCCCGATCGGGCTGCTGGCGGCGCTCATGGGCGTGCAGCGCGGGATCGAGGTGCACGTGCTCGACAAGGCCGAGGATGGGCTCAAGCCGGAACTCGTTCGCGCGCTGGGCGCGGAGTACGTGACGGGTGGCGTCGAGCGGATCTCCCCCGAGGTGGTGATCGAGTGCACCGGGGTTGCCGAGCTCGTGGTGGAGACGATGTTGCACACGGCGCCTGGCGCGGTCGTGTGCCTCACGGGAGTCGCTCCGAGCCGCTCGCTGACCTTGGACGTCGGGGCGCTCAACAACGAGCTGGTGCTGGAGAACGACGTGGTGTTCGGCTCGGTCAACGCCAACCGCAGCCATTTCCGCGCTGCGGTCGACTCGCTGGTGCGCGCCGACGGCGACTGGCTCGAGCGCCTGATCACGCGGCGGGTCACTTTGACCGACTGGGATCAGGCGCTCGAGCGCCAGCCGGACGACGTGAAGAACGTGATCGAGTTCGCGAGCGCCGCCTAGCGCCGGTGGAGGCTTGAGTCCGCCTCCGTCTCGAGCCGTGAGCTAGCGGCAGATGGCCAGCCGCTTGTCGAGCGTCAGGCGGCTGCCGTCCCGCAGCTCCGCGCGCACGCGCAGCAGGCGCTCACGCCGTGGGCGCAGCAGCCGCCGCTGCGAGACCGCGCGCTGAAACGGAGGCTGGTTCACGCGCGCGACCCGGCGGGCGCCCAGCAGCACGTCCGCTCGCACGACGCGC
>DASQDA010000368.1:0-15302 GCA_035634435.1 Polyangiaceae bacterium | reverse complement strand
GAGCAGCACCTCGTCCTGCTTGGTGACCAGCAGGATGCCGAGCTCGTGCGCCGTCGCGGGGCCCGCGGGAGCCACGTCTGCCAGCTCGTCGACGATGAACGCGCCTTCCGTCGTTTCGAGCTCGGGGTTGGCTGCGACTGGCACCTCGACCGCGCTCGGCACCGGCAGGGAGCTCGGGACGCCGCGGCCGGCGTCGTGCACGATAGGATATCGGCGCTCTGCTCGTGGGCGCTTGGGCGCAGCGGCCGAGCTTGCTGGCAAACGGCTCGCAAGCACGGAAGCCGGCAGGCTCGGCGCCGGTGATTTGCGCGGGCGTTCCGCGCACCCAATCAGGCAACACGCCGCGACGCCCATTAAGCTCCACGCGCGGTGACGGTCGCTGACCACTGGCATCAGGTGAAAATTGGCATATCGCCTGAGCCGGCGGTACCTGCGCAGCCCATCGTTGGAAGAGGCCGCGATTCAGGCTAGCTTCGGCGCGTGCAGCGAGTGATCTGGGCATTGGTATTGGTGGGGTGCTCGGGTGCCGCTCGGCCGAGTGGCTCGGCTCTGCCCGTGAGCGAATCTTCGCAGGCCTCGGCTACGGAGCCAGAGGCGGGTGTGGCAGAGAGGCGCGGGCCGGGTGCGCAAGGTGGCGCTTTCAGCACCGCAACCGGCCCGTCCCCGCCTGCGCCTCCGGGAGCGGAGAGCTTGCCCGCGGTCAGCGTGCGCAACGTGGGCCTGCACGTGGGCGGCGGAGCTAACGACAACGCAAGCAAGGCGATGTTCCTACGCTCAGTTGAGCAACGTTTCCCCGAGCTCCTCCGCTGCTATCGGCTGGTTGCGGAGCCCGGTCAGAGCGGGACCTTCGGTGTCGATCTTCATATTGGTGCCGAGGGCGGCGCACCGCAGGTGGAACAACCCCGCACGGGTCTCGGTGGCGACGAGTTTCGCGCTTGTATGCTGGCAGCGTTTGCGAGCGTGAGCTTCGAACCGCCGAAGAAGCCCGTTGTCGTCAGCTACTCCGTGCGCTTTTCCGTGGCCGACCCCAAAGCGTCCGAGCGGCCCTAGCGCACCGCATGCGAGATGCTTCCACTCCTGCAACGCTACGCGCCTCGGCTGCGGTGCCGTCATTCAGCTTTGCCTGCTGTGCTCGCCTCCGAAAAAGCGCGAGAACGGCATATCGACAGGCGCTCCGTCGAGAGCGATGGCCGCCAGTTGCTCGGCGAGCGGCAGCGCACCGGGAGCCAGACGGCCCTGAGCTTCGAAGGAGCGGCTGGCAGCGCGAAGCGTGCGCAAGATGTCGAGACACTCGAGCGTCGCGCCCTGCATGCGTTCGATGGCTCGCTCGGGACCGAGGCCTTGACCGAGCAGTTGTCCGAAGCGGCCCGTGCGGCCGCCATTGCACGTCACGTCCAGGTCACCGACGCCCGCCAGGCCGGCTGCATGCTGCGGGTTGCCGCCGAGCAAACGAATGAGCTCACCCATCTCCCAGATCGCCTGTGCGAACACGGCAGCTTCGTAGTTGTGCAGGGCGATGCTGCCTGGGGCGCCGCCCCGCGCGCTATGCAGACCGGAAGCCAGCGCGATGCCCATCGCGTAGGCGTTCTTGAGCGCGGCGCACGCCTCGACTGCAATCACGTCGGTCTCGGTCCACACGTGGTAGTACGGGCCGGCGAGCAGCTCGGCCCACTCACGTGCACGCTCCCCGTTGCGCGAGGTCAGCAGCACGCAGGTCGGCACTTCGCGCGCAAGCTCCCCCGCGATGCAAGGACCCGCGATCGCCACGGGATCGATGCCAGCGCCGATGCCTGCGGGCAGCGCATGCACGAAGGCGTCGGGTAGGACGCGCAGCTCGCGCTCGTCCCAGGCCAGTCCCTTGGCAACCATTGCCACGGGGTAGCCCGTGCCGAGCAACGGGCCGAGCTGCTGAGCTGCCCATGGCACACCCGCGGAGCTGACGCCCAGCACGAGCGCTCGCGCGCCGACGAGGGCCTGTCGCAGCTCGGACAATGCAAAGGCCTCGACGCCCTCCGGGAGCGGTAAGCCGAGCCCTGGATGCAGCGAGCTGTTGCGCACCGATTCGATGATTGCAGCGTCGAGGTGCGTGCCCACCAAGCGCACGGGGTGCCCGCGCTTGCGGAGTGGCCAGGTCATGGCTGTGCCCATCATCCCTGCGCCGAAGATCACCACGGGACCAGGACTGTGCTGCTGGGTGTCCACGGTGGGGCTGTTACTTTCCGGACGACCGCGGAGCCGGCGCCACCTGACGACTTCCAGCGCTGGGCAAGCGTGGAAACGGCAGCGGCTTCAGCGTCGGCAAGCGGATCTCGATGGCTGGCGGCGCCTTCGGCAGCCCCGGGAAGGTGTCGGCCAGCAACTGTTGAAAGTCGCGGCCCACCGCCGGATCGAGCACTTCGGGGGCCAGCTCGCCGAGCTCCACCAGCTCCTTCAAGCTCAATGGTCGAAGGCCGCAGCCCGGGGCGATGGTTCTGAGCACGCGCGCCTGATCGGGAGCGCGGGAGTCCGCATCGACCGACACGCGAATGCCGACGCTGCCGGACAGCACCTGACGCGCCGCCTTCCCCGTCACTTTGCCCAGCGCACGTCCCAGACGGGACTCCGCGCGGGCAGCCGCCAGCTCCGTGCAGGGCAGCGCGCCGCGCAACGCGAGCGTCAGCCGCGCATGGTCGCCTTCCACGCGGAGCTCGCCCGGCCCCTTCAGCTCGAAGGTGCCAGCCTTGACGCGCGCCTCGCCGATCACCACCCGGAGGCGCTCGGGCTCGAGAGTCCAGGTCGCCTGAAGCGTGGTGGTGTCACCGAAGACGAAGCCGTTCAGCTCGACCGGATGCGGCGGGATGTACCCGAAGAGCTCGAGGTCGGTGCGACCGCTCACCCGGCCCCCGACCGCCAGGTTATTGGGAACAGAAGCGTCGAAGCTGCCGCTCAAGCGCACCTCTGGTAGCGGCAGCTGCAAGCCGAGAGCTTTGCCGAGCGGCCCGAGCGCAACGGGTGAGAGCGCCACGTGAAGCGTGCGCGTGCTGCCATCCGCCAATTCAGCGGCGACCAAGGCATTGTCGAGGGAACTGATGCCCAGCGTGAGGTTCAGACGCGTGAGATTCTTTTCCTGCCCGAGCCGCAGCGCGCCCAGCTCTTTGCCGTAGAGAGCCACGCGACCAGCCTCGAGTGTCGAGCGCTCGGGCGTGAGTTGCAGCCCCGCACCCTCGACGAGCAGAACGGGCGCTGCTTGCGCGGACGGTCGTAGCGTGAGGCCAAGCGGCTTGATGAACAGCGGCTCGCGCAGCTTGGCGCGATGCCGATCGAGCCACACCTGGAGCTGGCGAGCCAGCTCGCTGGGCTCGCCCACGGCCTCCACCTGCACGCGGTTGACGGTGAAGCGCTGAGGCTCGAAGCCGGCAAGCTCGACATCGACGATACCCACATCCGCCTTGAGCCCCCGAACCCCCAGCAGCGTCACCCGTGAGCTCGATACTTGTGCCCAGCCCCAGCCGTAGCGGATCTCTCCTGGGCTGAGCTCGATGCCGCGCGCGAGCGCCGCACGCACCACTTCGTCTTTGATCCAGCGTGGCACCAGCAGCGCCAACACGACACCGAGCATCAGAAGCACGGACAGGAAGAGGCCCGTCAGCACCAGGAGGATTTTTTTCGCACTCACGACCCGCCTAGGCTACCACTCGCCTCGCGCGCCGTAACGATCGAGGCGCGTTAACCGTTCTATCGGGTTGTAAGCCGACGCTCAGCCACCGATGCCTCACTACCTCACGCCCGAAGGCGCCAAGAAGTACGCAGAAGAGCTGAACCTGCTGATGACGGTCGAGCGACCGAAGGTGGTCGGAGAAGTCGCGGAGGCCGCCGCCCAGGGTGATCGTTCCGAGAACGCCGAGTACATCTACGGCAAGAAACGCCTGCGCGAGATCGATAGGCGGGTGCGCTTCCTGAGCAAGCGGCTGGAGAGCGCCGTGGTGGTGGCGGTCGACGAAGTCCGCAAGGTCGACGAGGTGCGCTTTGGGGCGACCGTCGAGGTGCAGGACGAGAACGGAAAACGCAGCCGGTATCGCGTTGTCGGCCCGGACGAAGCGGCGCCCAGCGAGGGTCGCATCAGCTTCGAGTCTCCGCTCGGCCGCGCGTTGATGAAGCGCCGGGTGGGGGATACCATCACCGTGCTCCGGCCCGCCGGGGAGATCGACATCGAAGTGCTTGCGATCGTGTACGAGTGAACGCTCGCGCGCTGAATCGATCATTCATTGCAGGTCAGAACGGGCAAACCTCATGACCCGGAGCGCCTGTCGGAGCCGAGGTACTAGTGTGCTTAATCAAAGATTCAGCACACCTAGTAGACGTTCCAGGAGCGCACGACGCGTGTCACGGACTCAGGACACTAGTCACTCAAGGCTTCGCGGACGTAGGCCACCTCCGCGCTCGATAGCGGACGCTCCGCGGCGGCGAGGTTCATCTCGACCTGCGGCAGGTTGCGAAACCCTGGGATCACGCAAGCAACGCACTGGTAGGAGAGCAGGTACTGCAAAGCGACCCGGGCAAGCTCTTGCGGCTCGTTGCCAAAGCGAACCGTGAGCCGCTCGAGCTTCGTCGCTACCTGCTGCAGGTTCGCTGCCGAGAACTGAGCGCTACCGCGGCGATGGTCACCCGGCTCGAACTCGATACTTTGACCGGGACGGTATTTGCCGAGCAATAGGCCTTGAGCGAGAGGGGAAAAAGCGACGAACGACAGCCGTCGCTCGTCGAGCAGACGGCGAACAGGGGTGCCCGCATCGATGAAATGGGTATCCAGCGCGTGGGCCCAGCTCTGTAAGACGTCAGGCTCCACCCGGGCAACGACGCGCACGAAATCGGCATGGGAGTAGGCGGACTGCCCGACCGCACGGATTTTACCCTCGCGTTTGAGCTCCCTCAGGGTGGCGACGGCTTCGTCGAGGTAGCGATCCTCGGGGCCGAAGTCGCCATGGTGCAGGTAATAAACGTCGATGTGGTCGCGCCGGAGATTGCGCAGCGATTGCTCGCACTGCTGGCGAATGTGTTGGGCTTCGTAGGCGTGCTCGGCCGTGCCGGGGAAGTGACCTACCTTGCTGGCAATCACGACGCGCTCGCTGCGCGCGCCGAGCACGCGAGCCAACATGCGTTCGGCGCGGCCGTTGCCGTACACGTCGGCATTGTCGAAGTGGTTCACACCCCGATCGAGCGCATAGTCGACGGCTCGAGCGACTTCGCGTTCGTCGACGTTCGCCCAACCGTTCGGCTCGCCGTTCACCCAGTTGAGCCCACCGAGCGTCCAGCATCCGAGGCTGATCTCCGAGACCTGAATTCCGCTGCGACCCAGCTCTCTATAACGCATGCGCCGTCCGTTCCTCGGCTGGGACGCGGCTCTTCAGGAACCGGTTCCGCAGCACGCGGACTTCTATCACAGGCCGTCCACCTGGGAAGCGCGTAGGTCAAAAACCGCGGAAAGGGCTGGCGGGTGCAGTAGCGCCGGCACCAAGCGGGCCCGCGCGCTGACCACCGGGCGAGCGGCGCTCAGCCGAGCGGCGGCCGCAGCGGGTCTCGTTCCGCGACGCCGAGCGGGCGAACGCCTCCGGCCTCGAGCGGGATGCGCTGCATCATTCGACCGGCCAAGGTCGCCGCGGCCGAGACGAGCGCCGAGCGCAGCATATTGCTCAGCAACGAAGGCTGACGCGGCGCAACCCAGCGCGAGCGACCAGGCATGCGCGCGAGCCGCGCGATACCGTAGGCAAGCCCCACCGCCGCCAACCCTGCAACGCCGATGAGAACGGGACGCGCGTTGTGCATTGCTTCTTTGATCATGTGCCGTCCACTTTCGGAAGCGACACCGAGTCGCTGTGCCAACGCTTCTCGCGCCATCTCTACCTCGTGTTTCGCCTTCGCGACCTGTGGATCCGTGACGCCTTGTTGTGCCTCAAGCAGGGAGCTCATTGCGTGCCTTTCCAGCCTCTGATGCGGTTTGATGGGCGGACGAGCTCGTGGCTCGTGCCAGCTGCTGCCACTGACGAAGGCTGGCAACGCCCGCGATGACGGCCAACACGACGGCGGGGCCAAGCAGTGTCAAGACGGCAGGCCACGAGCGCAGGCTGACCATGAACGGCGCGATGACCAGCAGAGCGAGCGTGATTTGTACCAGCGTCATCGCCAACCACGTCAGCGCGACTGCCTTCGCCGCGCGCGTACCCAGAAGCCGCGCTCTCACCAGCGCTTGAGAAGCGACCAGCTTCAACTCGGCGCGACCGAGAGCAATGGCGCTCTCGAGCACGCGGGCAGAGGCGCGCGCGGGGTCTTCGAGCACGGGTCCAGTAGCCATCGTGCCTCGCCCTCCTGCAGTGTCCGTGCCAGCATGCCCCCTTCCACGACGATCGCCCCACCTCCTCCTAGAGCGTACTTGGGGTACAGCACGCTGCGCGCTGCGATAGTGACGATTTGCCCCTTGTGGGCACCAGGCGTGACGGTATGGCTGCGTACTCTGCCCCCGGGTCAGCGGTGGTCCTATAGGAGCTACCGCACATAAGCGCTGTGTCGCGCCGGTAAGCGGCGCCCTGTCGCCGTCTGCACAATATGGCCACAGCGCGCGGCATGGTGGTCTGAGAGTTGCAAAGGCTGGCGCCGCCGTTCCGCGGAATACCGGAACACGTGAAAGGTAGGGATGAATGAACAACTGGAGCTTTCTCACGTCGCTCGGAACCGCTTTGGCCTCGAGCAAACTCGCGAAGAACATCACGACCATCGAGCCGGACGACCTGCTGGCCATCGTCGGGCTGGCCCGCTCGCGCAACCAGGCGTGGAGCAACGTCGCGTTGTTCGGTCTGGGCGCGCTCGCCGGTGCAGGCGCGGCGCTGCTCCTTGCGCCTGCGTCCGGTCGCGAGACCCGCGCGCGGTTGAGCGATCAGCTCGATAGGTTGGCGGAGGTGGCCAATGACGCCGTGCAAGAGGCCACTGCCGAGGCTCCGGCGTTGCTGTCGCGCGTGACCGGCGCAGCACAGAGCTCGGAAGCTCAGCGCGCTCAGCGCAGCTGACGCCATCCCGTTCGACTCGATGTCGTGTGCTGACCTCAGCACACGACGCCCTCGGCTCGGATCGTCGAGCCAGCGTCGGTACGCTGCTCGCGAGGTGCATCGGCCCGGAACGGTGCTCCGGGCCGTAGGCTACCTCAGGCTCAGACGAACAGATCCGGCAGAAGCTCGGCCCCCGGTGTGTGAGCGTACGGATCAAAGTCAGTGATGCCGAGGCCGCGCAACACGTCTTCATCGATGCAGAAGTTGCCGCTGAAGTCGCGGCTCGGGCGCGTGAGCACCGCATGAGCGGCGTCCGCGACGATTTTCGGCGTGCGAGCGCGCGCCATTGCCTCCTGGCCCCCCAGGAGGTTCTCGACGGCCGCTGTCGCAATGATGGTCTTGGGCCAGAGGGCATTCACCGCGACACCTCGAGCCCGTAGCTCGGCGGCCAAGCCCAAGACGCACAAGCTCATGCCGAACTTGGCCAGGCTGTAGGCAACGTGTGGAGCGAAGAACTCCGGCTTCAGCGTCAGGGGCGGCGAGAGCATCAGGATATGCGGGTTCTTCGCGCGTGTGAGCCAAGGCAAGCAGCTCTTGGAGCATAAGAAGGTTCCGCGTGTGTTCACCTGGTGCATCAGGTCGAAGCGCTTCATCTCGGTCGCGGAGGTGGAGGTGAGGCTGATGGCGCTCGCGTTGTTGACCAGAATGTCGATGCCGCCGAAGGCGCCGACCGTCGCTGCAATGGCCGCTTGAACCTGCTCTTCGTCCCGAATATCTGCGACGCAAGCGATGCCCCGACCACCGGCGGCTTCGATGGCCTGCACCGCCTCGTGGACGGTGCCTTGTAGCTTCGCGTGAGGAGCCGAGGTTTTGCCGACGACTGCGATGTTGGCGCCGTCCTGCGCCGCGCGTAGCGCGATCGCCAGACCGATTCCTCGCGTGGCGCCCGTGATGAATAGGGTCTTTCCGGACAAGCTCATGGCGCCTCGTCGAGTGCGTCGCGCACGCTGCGGAGCAGCTGGTGCAGGGTGAACGGTTTGCTGACGATCTTTTCGGCGGTCGCGTTCATGGCTGCGTCGAACGTCTGCGTCGGGTAACCAGACATGAACAATACGCGCAGCCCTGGCCTCATCTCGCGCAGCCGCAGCGCGAGATCGATACCGCCCATGCGGGGCATGGTTACGTCCGTCAGCAGTAGATCGAACGCCGGTTCCTGCCGTGCCGCTTCGAGCGCTTGAATGCCATCCTCGGCTTCGATCACGCGGTAGCCGGCGCGTTCGAGCAGGCGCCGCGTCAAACGTCGCACGAGCGGCTCGTCTTCCGCGAGCAAGATCGATTCGCCCTCGGCGAACGATACGAACGTTTCCGGCTGCGGGCTCTCATCCGCGGAGCCGGGCTGGGCGGGTAGATAGACCGTGAAGACGCTGCCCTGCCCAGGGTTGCTGACGAACTCGACGGCGCCGCCGCTCTGTTTCACGATGCCGTAGACCGTTGCCAGGCCGAGACCGGTACCGCGTCCGGGCTCCTTCGTAGTGAAGAAGGGCTCGAAGATGCGCGGCTGTACCTCCGCGGGAATGCCGGTGCCGTTGTCCTCGACACGCAGAATCACATGGGAACCAGGGTTGAGACCCGAGCGGCGGCTCGCGAGCTCACTGTCCAGATAACAGTTCCCCGTTTCGATGGTCAGGCGCCCGCCGTCCGGCATGGCGTCGCGCGCGTTCACCGCCAGGTTCACCACCACCTGCTCGAGGTGCGAAGGGTCGGCTCGAACCGCGCTCAGCCCCGGGTCCGCATTCACCACGAGCTCGATATGCTCACCCAGCAAGCGGCGCAACATATTGGTCGACTCGGCGACTACCTTGCCCAGATCCACACGCTGAGGCGAAGTGACCTGTTTGCGGCTGAAGGCGAGCAGCTGTCGGGTCAACGTCGCGCAGCGAGTGATGGCGAAGGCGATCTCGTCGAGCATGTCGGCTTGACGCCCGTCCGCTCGCAAGCCACTCCGCAGCAGATCGACGTTGCCCTGGATCACCACCAGGTAGTTGTTGAAGTCGTGTGCTACGCCGCCAGCCAGCGTGCCGATGGCTTCCATCTTCTGCGAATGTCGCAATTGCTCCTCGAGCTGCTGGCGCGCGCTCACGTCTTGCACCGTACCGACGACGCGCAGCGGTGCACCGCTAGCGTCGCGCTCGAGCGTCGTCTCCATGAACAGGTGGCGTAGCGTTCCGTCCGGGCAAACGATGCGATAGTCGATGCGCCCGGCGCGTTCGCGCGCCTCGCTGACCAGCTTGCTCACTCGCTCGCGATCGTCGATGTGGGCGCGTTCGAAGAAGCGTGCGAGCGCGATTGGCGTGCCCGGCTCGAGCTGGAAGATGCGATACATCGCTTCCGTCCAGTCGATTCGATCGGTCGGGACATGCCATGTCCAGCTTCCGAGCTGCGCGATCCGCTGTGCCTCGTTCAGCAGCTGAGCGGTGTTGCGGAGCTCCGTCTCCACGGCAACATGCTCGGTGACGTCGAGGGCGGCGCCCACCAAACGCACGAGCTCGCCGCTGGCGTTCTCGACGCCCGCACCGTCGAGGTCGACGTAGCGCATCGAGCCATCGGCGTGAATGACCCGGCAGCGCACGCGCTTCGTCTCGCCAGTGGCTGCGAGGCGCCACGACTTCGCCAGGATGCTCTGGGCGTCGTCCGGGTGCAGAGCCCGGAAAAACAGCTCCTGCGAGGGCGTCACCTGCGCGGGATCGTAGCCGAAGATGCGGTAGAACTCCTCCGACCACAGAACGGCGTTGGTGCCGAGGTCCCAAACCCAGCTACCAACCCGCGCCAGACGTTCGACCTCCGTGCTCAGAGCCTCGCGCTCGGTCAGCGCTTTACCCAGACCGGCGTCCTGCTCGTCCACGCGCAGCCGGCGCGTTCGGAGCTGGGCCACCTCGCTGCGCAGCTCGGCGACCGTGTCTTCGAGCTCCCGAATGCGCTCGGCGGCGTCGTCGAGCACGGGTACAGCGGCAGGGTCTGTGTTCGAGCTCGGCGAGGGTGGCGTGCGCCCCATCCAGAATCCTTCCCGCTTCCCGCTTCCCGCTTGAACGCTCTAGCTCCGAAAACGAGCTCGAGGCTACTCAAGGGAGGCAGACGCGGCGAGTAAAATCGATTTGTGGAGCACCGGGCGGCTCTGTCAAGCCTCGGCGCCGCGCGAGCTTGGAACCAGCGTCATGGTCACCTCGAGCCGACCCACCACGCTCTTGGTGTTGTTGTAGAGCAATGGCTGAACGTGCTCGCTCAACGGCGCGGCGGCGCCAGGCCGCCAGATATTTAGCTGTGCCAAGATGGCGACGCAAAGTGGGGCAAGAGCGCGCGCATTGCCGTCATGAATCTTCACGGCAAAGCCAATGGGCGGATCCCGGAATGCGACGAGCTGCAGGCCTTCGGCGCCGCTCTTGCACACCACATTACCGGGAAACGCGAGCATCAGCTCGTGATCGAGGCGGCCGTAGCCGGAAACGAGCTCGGCATGTGCCCACATCGCCTCGCGGATGCGCGCGAGGGCCGGCTGCAAGCTGGGCGGCGCGCAGGCGGGGTTGGCAACGTTCTTCATGCCGCGAGCGAGCGCCACCAGCGGCAGGGCGAAGTTTGGCGCGCTGCAGCCGTCGATGCCCACCAAGAGGGAGCCGACGTCCACTTCACAAGCCTCCGCCACGGCTGCGGCCACCGTCTGCTGAACCGGGCCAGCTGGATCCAGGTAAGTCTTGGGGTCTGCTCCTAGATGCCGGCCGAGCGCCAGAAAGCCAGCGTGTTTCCCGGAGCAGTTACTGCGCAGCCGGTCGGCCTCTTCTCCCCACTTCGGGAAGACACCTGCGTGCTGGAGCCCAAGTGGCCAGTGCGCGCCGCATTGCAAGTCTTCGACGTCAGCGTGCGCCTTCGCCAGGAGCCCCCGCACCACGCGCACGTGCGCGTCAGTGCCACTGTGCGAGGAGCAAGCGATGGTCACTTCCTCACGGCTGAGCCCCAGAGAATCAGCGGCGCCGCTCAGCACCAGCGGCAACGTCTGACAAGGCTTGATGCTCGAGCGCGCCATAACGACCAGCTCGGGATCACCGAGCTCCCACTGCAGCTTGCCCGAGGCGTCCACCACCGCAATGGAGGCTGAATGCCAGGCGTCGATACCCGCACCGCGTCGCACCACGACGGCGGGGGAGCTCGGGGGAACACGCACGCACTGGAGTGTGCAAGCTCCGAGGGGCCCTTGCAACCAGCGCGCTCAAAAGCCGCGGTGCGGGTGTGAGTTGCGATAGAATCGGCCTCCAATGATCCGCGTCTGCTTCGTTTGCCTGGGCAACATCTGTCGGTCGCCCACGGCGGAGAGCGTGTTCCGTCACGCGGTTCGTCAAGCGGACCTCGAGCAGCACATCGCCATCGACAGCGCCGGAACGGCTGGTCATCACAGCGGCGAGAGCCCCGACCCACGAGCACGCGCGGCAGGCGCCCGGCGCGGCATCCGGGTCACGGGCTCGGCCCGACGATTCGAGCGCGGGGACTTCGATCGATTCGACTACGTGCTGGCCATGGACGGCGACAATCTGCACGATCTGCGCGCGTTGCAGCCGCCGAGCTTTGCGGGAAAGCTGCGTCTGCTCCGCTCGTTCGACCCCCGCGCCGAGGTCGGTGCTGGGGTTCCGGACCCGTACTACGGCGACGAAGCAGGCTTCGACGAGGTGGTGAGCATCTGTGAGCGAGCTTGCCAGGGTCTGCTCGAGAGCCTGCGGCGTGAGCACGGCCTCTGATGGACGACTCACTGCGTGTGCTGCTCGCGCGGCGGCTCGGCTCGCCCGTGACTCACGAGCGGAGCCTGCCGGGCGGCGACATCAACGACGCTCATGCATTGACGCTCGAAGATGGCCGCAGGTTGTTCCTCAAGACGCAGCGCCGCGCTCCGCCGGGCTTCTTCGAGAGCGAAGCGCTGGGCCTCGACTGGCTACGCGCAGCGGCGGTCATCCGCATCCCGCGTGTGATCGCCGTCGCCGATGCAACGGACCCCGTGCCTTTCCTCGTGCTCGAGCTGCTCGAGTCCGCTCCTCCGCAGAGACTCTTCGATGAGGTCCTCGGGCAGCGGCTCGCGGCCTTGCACCAGACTTCGCCTGGCACTCTTGGCTTCCCTCGTGACAACTTCATCGGCCTGCTGCCGCAGAGCAATGCTACGACCAGCAGCTGGGCCGAGTTCTGGCGCGCGCGCCGGCTCGAGCCTCAGCTGCGCCGCTGCGTAGACGCCGGGAGAGCGAGCTACACACTGCGACGCGGGTTCGAGCGCCTGTTCGCAAGCTTGCCCGAGCTGCTCGGACCCGAGGAAGCGCCTGCCCGTCTGCACGGGGATCTGTGGGGGGGTAACCTTCACGTGGACGACGCTGGTGAGCCCGCTCTTCTCGACCCGGCCGTCTACGCCGGAAGTCGTGAAGTGGACCTGGCTATGATGCGGCTCTTCGGAGGCTTTTCCGAGCGCGTGTTTCAAGCGTACGCGGAAGCTTACCCACTCGCGCCAGGAGCTGACGAGCGGGTCACGTTGTATCAGCTCTATCCGCTGTTGGTGCATGCCAACCTCTTCGGTGGCAGCTATGCGAGGTCGGTCGAACGCGCGCTGGCGCAGTACGTTTGACGTGGCCCGCAGAATCTTGGATTCAGCACACTAGCTAGCCGCGCAGACGCTGCGTCAGTGTCGGTCGCGCGTGCCACGCCACGCGGCCCGTCCTTCGACGATGGCGCCGTCCACCGTCATCGCGACGAGCATACCAGCGTCTGCCATGAGGCTGACGAAGGGTGCCTGCCAGTCCGGGTTTGACCACACCGGTCGCCATTTGAGATTGCGGCTCGGGTCGCGCACCCACAGGGTCCCGCGGCTGGCAACCCATTCACGAGCGAGCACATCGACGGCACTGGCAGTGAGGTCCGGCGTGCCGTCCGCGATGCAGCTCGACACCTGATCGCCCTCGACTCGAACGGCTACCCCGGCGCTGCCAACGATGAGACCCAGTCCGCGCTCTGGCTCGCTGGCGCCGCCCACGAAGGCACGTGTGAACGGCGTCGGCAAAAAGGTGACCTCCCACAGCATCGGAGAGTACAAGGCGGCAAAACCTCCGCCTTCGCTGAGCCGCCCGCAAACGAGCCAGCGTGAGTCGTCGAGGCGCAGCAGAGCAGCAACGTAGTGCACACCCTCCAGCGGCAAGGGACGCATCCAGCGGCGCGATGCCATCGACCACAGCATGGGCGGCTCTCCGCGGCGGCGCGCCACCGACGCGAGCACGTCATCGAAGCGCCCGCTCGCGTGCTGGAACTCGACGTGGGGATCGGGGGCGCGCACGATTTCTCGAACGCCCTCTGCATTGTAAACCGCCAGCGTTCCTCCCGAGCCGCCGACGAGCCAGCCGCCAGCTTCGTAGCGACGTGCAAACGCCATCCCGATCGGAAGACTGGCGGCCACCTCGGTGGCGGGAAGCCATGAGAGCCCGTTCCAGAACAGCGGCCCGAGCGGCGTGAATGCGAAGCACCGCCCGTCGGTATCCCAGGCAGCGCTCTGGATGATGACGTTGTCGCCCGGCGGATGGCGGATGGTCCAGCTCCAGCTAGACAGGTCGCCAGGCGGCGACAGGTTGAGCACGCTGTCCATCAGGCGCCGGCTAGGTCGTGGCGCGGTCGACTGCTCGCTCAGCCAGGGCACGAGCGTCCCGGTCAGCTCCTGTGCGGCTTGGGGCCGCTGGTCGGCGACGGGCGAAGTGGCGCGAGCCAAGATTGCGTCGATGGTGCGGCAAGCCTCTGTCCTGTCCCGCAGCTCGGGGCTGAGCGCGGGGCAGGTGAGGATGCTGCGTCGTTGCTTGCCGCGAACCATGGAGTAGGCGAGGGCGGCCGACTGAGCATCGAAGTAGTGTTCGCCCGTGAGAACGTAGAAAACGACGCACGCCATGGAGAAAACATCGGTGTGCGGGCCGATGGTCGCTCCTTCGAGCAGCGTTTGTTCCGGCGCTGCGTAGCCCGCGGTCCCAACGGAGAGGCCAGTGAACGTGCTGTCGAGCCCTTGAGGGCGCGCCACACCGAAATCGGAGATCTTGAAGATCTCCGCCTCACCGAAGCCGCAGCACAAGATGTTTCCGGGCGTCAGGTCGCGGTGGATGACGCCGACCCCGTGGATGGCAGTCAGCCCCGCCCCGAGGCAGCGCACCACGTGCGCGGCGCGCGCCGGATCGAAGGCGTAGTCGGTCTTGTGCATGGAGTAGACGACGCGGTCCTCCAAGGTGGTGCCCTCGACGCCGCCGTGGACGTACTCGATGGCGAGCCAAGGTACGGGAAGGTCATCGAGCAGTCGCGCCGTACCCGTGTCGACGAAACGCACCACGAACGGTGTCGGAGGCACCCGCTCGTTGAGGCGACCGAGCGCGACGGCCTCTTTTTGCACCACCAGGTCCGGCGCCACCTCGGAATTCATGAGGCTCGGCCGTACCAATTTGATGACCACGGGTGATAGCCCGTCGAATGCCTGGCGCAGCGCCAGATACGCGACGCCCATCCCGCCTTCGCCGATCTGGCGCTCGAGACGATAACTGACGCCCCCCTGAACCTCGGAGTGGATGACTCTGCCGCTAAGCGACGCAGGAGGTCTCGATGGGCGATGCGTCATTGACAGATCCGTGGTGCCCGGCGAACCGGACGGAAACCCCACCCGACCTAGTAGCACGGAACCCGCAAAGGGTGCGCGTTCGCGCGGCCGCTACCGGCTCGAAATGTGAGTCGCGGCTTGCGCGCGTGGAACGCCGCGGAAACGATCCTGTGTCGCACGGCCGGGCACTGCCTCACACTCCAGCAATGAGCGCTGCGCGCGCGGCCTCCGGGTGCTGATCGAGCAGGCGCAGCGCGCTGTCGACCGCCGGCGCCTGCTGAAGTTGTGCAATGAGCGCATAGGTCTCGAGCTTCTGCTGGCGCAAGCGCGACCAGCGAGCGGCGCTCGACTCGAGCCCCCGCACGTGCGTCTGCACCGCCAGCGCGAAGACGCGCGTGGAGGCGGGCTCGTTCAGCCGCAAGGCCATCGTATCGAGCAGCACGTGCGGCATGCCGGCGCCATGCGAGCGTGTGAGCACGAGGTTGACGATGTTCATCGCCAGACACTGGTTCGCGCAACGAAACGGATGCAGGCGCACGAAGCGCCAGTGAAACCGGGCGAGCCGCACCGCGACCTCAGCGGGCGTTCCTTGCTCGACCCGATCCAAGGCCGCGTAGAGCTCGGCAAAGAGCGCGCGAAAGTGCTCC
>DASQDA010000367.1:0-10774 GCA_035634435.1 Polyangiaceae bacterium | reverse complement strand
TTCCGCGCGCGGCTGCGCTCTACAACCGAGCTCTGGCATATCGTCCCGACGCCCCCCTGCTGATCGCGAGCGTGGTCAATCTCGCACGCGCCGAACGCTTGCGGCAGGTGCTCAAACGCGCGGCTGCAACGGCCGTGGGGGCCGTGGTCATCGCTTCCGCGCTGGCCGCCGTGGCTCGCGTGGGCCAGCAAGGGACCCCCGCTGGCATCAGCAGCGCAAACGCCAACAGCAGCGCCGCTCCCGTCCCGCGCCCCTTGCCGCCTGCGTCCGTATCCGCTGCCCCGCCGCCCGCCTCAGCGCAGGCGGAGACGCGCTCGCCGCCCGTGCCCAAGCCCGGGCGCCCCGCAATGGGAGCTCGCAGAGAGCCCGCCAGCCAGGGCGTGGCGCACGTTCAAATAGTGGTTGATGGGCCGCAGAATGCCACGGTCCGCATCGATGGCGTGGAGACGCCTTGGTTCGGGGAGATTCAAGAGCTTGCCGCGGGCGAGCACCTCTTTGAGTTCATTCCGCCCGACGAGCGCTGCTGCGAGCCGGGCCAACCCCTGCGCATTGCCGTCCCCGCATCCGAAGGGCCGGACGATGTGCGCACCATCCGCGGGCGAATCGAATTTCGGCCCGCTACTCTGGCCCTCAGCGGCCCTGAAGGCGGGACTGCGAGCTGCGGCACGCTGGGCGAGTTTCCGGTGCCCAGCCAGCAGCAGATTCCGATGAAGGTTGCGGCAAAGCGCGCCATCTGTCAGCTCCTGCCGCCCCCCGGCAGTACGGATTCGCCGAAAGAGTTTGACGTGGTGCTAAGCCCGGGAGGAATCTCTACATACCCTGGGCCGTGACGCGGTTTTCGTCCGGGGTCGGCTCGATGCGGTTTGGCGCTAACGTTTTGGTTCTGGCAACTGCCCTAAGCTTGGCGTCCAACGTCGTGGCTCAGCAGAATACGCCGACGCCGCAGCCGCGCGCAGCCGTGAAGCGTCCGCGTACCGCCGAGGTGGAGCTGACCGACGAGGCGCACCTTGCGCGAGTCGTGGGCCTCTACGAGGCGGGCAAGTACGCCGACTGCGCGGCCCAGCTGGCAGCCTTGCTACCGCCGCAGGCAAAGCGACCCCTGCGCGATCGCGAGGTGATCGAGAACGCACGCATCTATCACGCAGCTTGCCTCATCGGCAGCGGCAAAGCCGAGGAGGCGGACGAGCCTCTGCGCGCTGCCATTCGCGACAACAAGCAGATGCGGCCGCCCGACAGCTTGTTGTTCCCGCCACCCGTCATCGAGCGCTTCTTGCGGGTGCGCCAGTCGCTCTATCAGGAGATCCGCAAGGCCGAGCAAGCCAAGGTGGACGAAGCTCGGCAGAAGGCGGCTGCGCGCGCGGCGTTGCAACGCGCCGAGGCCGAGCGCGTCGCGCAGCTGGAGGCGCTGGCCAGCACCGAGACGATCCTCATCAAAAACCGCCGCTGGCTCGCGCTGGTGCCTTTTGGCGTGGGGCAGTTTCAGAATGGCAACGATGGGCTGGGCTGGGTGTTCTTGACCAGCGAAACGGTGCTCGCCGCCACCGCGCTCACGGCGTTGGGCGCACTGACTTACTTCACGCGAGAAGCGGAGCGCCCTGAGAATAGCAACGAGCAGAACAATGCGGTGCTCAGGACCTGGTACACGCTGCTCAACGTGAGCTCGTACAGCTTCCTGGCCGTCGCAGCTCTCGGCGTTGCCGAAGCACAGCTGTCCTTCGTGCCCGAGTTTCGCACCGAGCGCGTTCGCCCGCTCCCGCCGTCGCTGGAGCGCCCGCGAGCCTCCGGGCTACGTGTTCGCCCCGTCGCGGCGGCCACGCCTACCGAGGTTTCGTTCGGGTTGCGCGGCGAGTTCTGAGCCGTGCGGCTCCGGCCGAGTAGGCCAGGGCCCTCTACAGCGCTGTCACCGAGACCACTTCACGGTCTGCAGCGCGCTCCGCAGCTTCCACTCCCGTGAGGCCCGCCGAGACGCGCAGCTCTTCTGCGCGGATCCCGAGCGCGGCCAGAGCCCACCGCGGCGGCTGCAGACCGAGCGTCGCGTCGTGCGTGAAGAGGCCGCCCAGCATGCGTGCATAACCGCGCATGAGATCGAGGCGCGAAATCTTGTCGAAGGCGAAGGCCTTGGGGCGGCTCGCCAGGGGTAGGGCCAGCAAGCTGACGAAAAGCAAGTGATAGACCAGCTTGAGGCGCAACCGCGAAGCTTGCGGGCGGGCCTGCAGCACGCGCTTGAGGAAATGAACGTTCAGCGGCACATGGAAGGCTTCGTCGCGCGTCAGGATCGTGAGCATACGTCGCGTCTGAGGCTGCGAGACGTTGCGCAACGCCATCCGGTACGTCGTCGAGCCGATGATCTCGAACATCAAGTTCGTGAGAACGATCGTCTCCATGCGGCGAGCGCGACCGTAAAGCCAATAAAGCGTGCGTGTGACGCGCCCCATCGGGCGCACGTCGCCACCGATGTAGGACAGAAACTGGGTCAACAATTCGCGGTGCCAACCTTCTTCGTTGCCATACAAACGCAGCACCTCGGAAAGCTCCGGGTCCACCCGCCTCAGCTCGTCGGCAAGCTCGTGCGCTTGCCTGAGCCCGGATTCCTCGGCGCGAAAGGCGGCATTGAAAAAGCGGACGGCGGCCATCTGCTCCGCAGCGCTCGACCATTGCACCGGTGCCGTCAGGTCGAGAGACTCTTCCTGCTGCCGCTCTGCCCGGCGTCGCAGCGTGGCCAGCCACCAGGACGTCGAGCGGTCTTCCTTCATGCCTGCTTCTGCAACGCCACGACGTAGAAGCCGCCCAGCACCGCGAGCGGGGAGTCACATAGCAAGCGTTCCGCCGAGCGGAACAGCGAGCGGGAAAAGCGGTTGCGCATGACGTGCGCCGTGGGTGTGGCGATGCGCACGCCGCGCTTGGCCACCAACCGGCAGCCCGGGGGAATCATTTCCTGAACGCGAGCGGGGGAGTCGAAGCGGGTGTAGACGTGCTTTTCGTGCGTGCCGTCTGCGATCCGCCCGGCAGGACCAAAGCGCTTCACCAAGCCGCGCAAGCTGTGTGGATTGTAAAACTCGGCGATCACGTGTCCGCCGGGACGGGTGACGCGGGCCATTTCCCGGAGGGCGGTCTCGATGTCGGGCACGTGGGCCAGGACCTTGAAGCTGTAGGTGACGTCGAACGAGGCATCGGGGAAGGGCAGGGCGGTAGCGGAGCCCTCGTGCACCTCGAAGCCGCGTGCCTTGGCCTGCTCCAGCATACCGGGCGACAGGTCCACGCCGACGGCGCTGCCAGCGAACTGAGCGACGCGCCGTAGCAGCAGGCCCGTGCCGCAGCCAACTTCGAGCACGCGCTTTCCGGCCCCGAACCGCTGTACGAACTCTGCTTCCAGCTCGTCGAGCAGCTCGTGATAACCGCCTGGATCGTTCTCCCCGCGCTTCTGCTCGTAGCCCGCGGCGAAGGCGTCGTAGTAGCGGCGGTTCGAATCGTGACTCCCGGATGCGTCCATGGCCCGCCTACTACCACGGCCGGCAGGCGCTTGCCGGCACAACTCTGCGGCCCCGTTCGCGTCGGGGACGAGCCGTCTCAGGCGACAACAAATGCGGGTAAATCCCCGAGTGCGCCGGGGTGTGCGTCAGTGCGCCGGGCGCGAAGGGGTTGCGGCGTGCCCCCCGACGTGACCGCAGTGGGCACAGACGGCGAGACGTTCCACGCCCAGCTGAAGGAGTCGCGGCCCCAGCTCGTCCGCGGATTCGACGACCACCGGGGCTGCTCCGCAGACCGCACATCGACGCGCCGCCGTGTGCGACCCTGTCGCGCTCATGCGGGCGAGAAGGTCGCCCAGGTCTGCGCCGAGCGTTTCAATTCTGACTGCCGAGCGTACGGCCAGCAGCGCCGTCACCACGAGAAGGGCGCTCGCCGCGCCGCCCAGCAGAAAGAAGCTTGGCCGTAGCTCCAGATTGGCGGCCCCCGCATAGACGAGCGCCCCGAGCAGCACGGCGCAAATGACGATATCGCGAGCGCCGGCGTTCCGCAGCCGTCGACCCACGCGATGCGCTCGTTCGGCGACGGCGCTGCGCTGGGCGTCGGCGCTGGCTCCCGACTCGCGAGCGCTCATGCCGGCTCGCAGCACCGGCTCGAACAGCCGCCCGCTGTGCTTCTGGAAGTGCTCCAGCACCCGCTCCGGGCCGGCCGATGCGGAAAGCTCGGCCAGCTCGCGACGCGCGTTCCAGAGTAGGCCCGCACGCCACAGCAGGACCACGGCCGAACCCGCCAGCGCCACTTCCAAGGTCGGAAACTCGTCGGACACTCGATACTCTCCCGGCACCGGTACCAGGCATGGGCCTCCGAGTCGAGATCCTGACCGGCAAGCCTGCACAGGCGGCGCGCAGAAGACGCGCTGCGTAGGACCGGCGGCGCCAAGGGGCCAGACCCTACGAGCGGACAGTGCTAGCTTTGCCGGGCTTGAGAGCCCTTCGCTCCGAACAGCGCGTGATCGGCCTGGCTGAGTACGTCGACATCCCGGCCTGGCGCATCCTTCGGCTCCGGGCGAAAGTCGATACGGGCGCCCGTTCGAGCGCGCTCCACGTAGAAAATTTGCGCGAAGTCGGGCGCAACGTCGTCCGCTTCGATGTGCGGCTGCATCGTTCGCGCAAGGCGCAACGGGTGACCGTCGAGGCGTTGATTACCCGGCGGGCTCGGGTGCGCTCGAGTAGCGGAGACGCCGCTGCCCGCGTCTTCGTCGAAGCCACGATCTGCATCGGCCCCGTAGTCGAACGCATCGAGCTCGGCTTGGTCGATCGCGCGCGCATGATCTACCGCATGCTGCTCGGACGCACGGCTTTGATTCCGCATTTCATCGTTGATCCGGGCAGCCGTTACCTGCTGACCGGCCCTGCAGCGTGCGCCCGTCCCGACGCGGCCGAGCGGCGCCGTCTCAAGCTCTGATGAGTCTCAAAATCGCCATTCTGTCGCGAACGCTGGGCGCCTACAGCACGCAGCGGCTCAAGGACGCGTGCCTGCGCCGCGGGCACAAGGTACGGCTGCTGAACACGTTGAGCTTTGGGCTACTCGTGCGCACCGGGCAGCCGCAGCTCTACTATCGCGATCGCCCGTTGTCGCACTACGACGCTGTCATCCCGCGCATTGGAGCGTCGGTGAGCTGGTATGGGACGGCCGTCGTCCGTCAGTTCGAGCAGATGGGAACTTTCACCCTGAACTCAGCACAGAGCATCAACGCGTCGCGGGACAAGCTGCGCGCTCTGCAGGTGTTGAGCCGCCACCGCATCGGCGTGCCTGCGACTGCCCTGGTGCGAGACCGCAGCGAGGCGCGGTCCGCCGTGGAGCAAGTGGGTGGTCCACCCGTCGTCATCAAGGTGATCGAAGGCTCACACGGCGCGGGTGTGCTGCTGGCCGATACGACCAAAGGGGCCGAGGCTATCCTCGAGACGCTGGCTCTGGCTCGCCTCACGGCCGTCGTGCAGAAGTTCGTCAGTGAGAGCCAGGGCCGCGATCTCAGGGCCTTCGTGGTGGGCGACCGCGTTGTGGCCGCCATGCAGCGTCACGCGGCGCCGGGTGACTTTCGCAGCAACGTGCACCGCGGCGGCCGCACCGAACGTGCAGAGCTGCCTGCTGAGCTCGAGCAAAGCGCCATTCGCGCCGCCCAGATCCTGGGTCTGCGGGTCGCTGGAGTCGACCTCATCGAGAGCAGCGAGGGCCCCTTGGTCCTCGAGGTCAACTCCTCGCCCGGTCTGGAAGGCATCGAAGAGGCCACAGGGGTGGACATCGCTGGCGAGGTCGTCCGTCACCTGGAGGAGCAGGCGCTGTTCCCCGATGTGGATCTGAGGCAGCGCTTGACCGTCAACGGCAGTTACGCTGCAGCCGAGCTATGCGTGACCGCGAGCTCCCCGCTCGCGGGTTACACGCTGGGTGAGCTGAAGCTGCGCGAGCAAGACGTGCAGGTTTTGAGCGTCGGTCGTGGTGCTCGCGTTTTTCCGAACCCTCGGGGACAGCTGCGGGTCGAGGCGGGGGACACGCTGCTGTGCTTCGGTCGGCAGGATTCGCTGCGCAAGCTGATGGGAGGCTCGCCGCGGGTTGCTTCGCGCGGGCGCGATAGTGGCTGGGAGGACGACCGAGGGACTGCATGAAACCCGGAGACCACCCCGATTTCTTCCGCCTGCCCCCGCCCGAGGGGCGCTCCCGCGAGAGCAGCCTACGCCTCGATGCCGAGGGTCGCTTCTGGCATGAGGGCAACCCGGTGGAGCACGCGGGAATGGCGCTCGCTTTCGCCTCGTGGGTCCAACGTCACCCCGACGACGGACGCTATATCCTGAATAATGGCTACGACTGGAGCTATTTGCAGGTCGAGGACACGCCCTTCCACGTCCGGGCGGTGCGTCCCGACGCCGGTGGCCGCGAGCTCTCGATAGAGCTGTCGGACGGGTCGACCGAGCTTCTCGACCCGGCCGCCCTGGAACTGAGCGCCGAGGGCGTGCTCTACATGGCCGTCAAGCAGGGCGCCTTTCGAGCCCGGTTCGCACGCGGGGCGCAGCTTGCCCTCGCTCCGTGGCTGTCCGAGGCCGCCGACGGCGCCGTTTTTCTAGATTTCGGCGGTCGGCGGTGGTCCATGCCCAACACTCCGCCCGAAGCGTGATAAAACCGCCGCCCCCGCATGCGCGTCCTGGTTGCTGACCGACTCACCGAAGACAGTCTCGATGAAATGCGAGCGCTGGGCATCGACGTCGCCTACGAGCCCGACCTCCGGCCCGAGGTCCTCCCGACGGCCCTCGATAGCGTCAACGTGCTCGTGGTGCGCGGGACCGAGGTCAACGAAGCGGCCCTGCGTGCGGGCAAGTCGCTGAACCTGATCATTCGTGCGGGGGCTGGCGTCAGCAATATCGATGTTGCCACCGCGAGCGAGCGCGGCATCTACGTCGCCAACTGCCCTGGCAAGAACGCGTCGGCGGTCGCCGAGCTCACATTCACGCTGATCGGTTGCCTGGACCGGCGTGTGCCAGACGCCCTCGCCAGCCTGCGCTCCGGTAAGTGGGAGAAGAACGAGTACGCCCGCGCTGCGGGGTTGTCCGGTCGCAGTATCGGCATCTTGGGCCTGGGCCATGTGGGGCGTGCGGTTTTGCGGCTGGCCATCGCCTACGGGCTGCGGCCCTATGCTTGGAGCCGCTCGCTCACGGCATCGAAGGCAGCCGATCTTGGCGTCACGTGCATGAAGAGCCCGGAGGATCTGGCTCGCGAGTCCGACATCTTCACGGTGCATCTGGAGCTCTCGGAGCGGACACGCGGGCTCGTGGACCGGCGGGTGCTTTCAGCGTTACCAGACGAGGCCATGTTCGTGAACACCGCTCGGCCCGAGCTGGTGGACTACGCGGCGCTCGCGGAGCTGGTGAAGAGCAAGCGGCTGCGGGTCGGGCTGGACGTGCTTCCCGAAGAGCCCTCCACGCGTAACGCATCGTACACCCACCCGATTCTGGAGAGCGGACTGGTCTACGCCACCCCGCACATCGGCGCTTCCACGGACGAGGCACAAACCGCCATCGCCACCGAGTGCGTGCGTATTTTGCGCTGCTTCGTCACCAAAGGTGAAGTGCCGAACGTCGTTAACATCAGCACGACCTCGTGGTCTCGCTATCAGCTGGTGGTCCGCCATATCGACCAGGTGGGGGCTCTGGCCAACGTCTTGGGCGTGCTGAAGCGACACGGGATCAACATCCACGAGCTCGACAACACGGTGTTCGATGGCGGCCGCGCTGCGTGTGCGAAGATTCGTCTCGGCAGCCGCCCCAGTGAAAACTGTCTCTCGGAAATCATGGCGTTTTCCGACGAAATCCTGCACGTGGACCTGGTCACGTTACCGAACCTGGCGTAACGACCGAGTGCTAGGTAGCTTTTCCGGCGCGGCGAGCGCGTGGTGTCGTGAACGCAGCGGACTTGCGCGCAGTCTCCCTGCGAGCCCCGGCAGTTCGGTGCTCTGGAGACGCAGAGTCCCGCGTTTCGAGCGGACGCCTGGCATTCGGCTCTCAGCGGATTCGTCGTCACACGGCAGCGTCGCCGGGGCGCCAAGTAGAATTATTCGAGATTTCCAGGGGTTGGGATCGCTTGCGCAGGCCAGACATGGCGGCTACAATCCGCGCGTTCGAAAAACCGGGTGGATCCATCGTCGCGGACCCGCTCTTGCAGGGTCCGTTTCCATTTCTGCTCGGCTGTTAACCATGTGCGTGGCTCACGAAAAATTGGATGGTCTTGACCGCGAGCGCGTGCTCGAGGCGGTGATTCCGGTTTTGCGTGCTCACCAGGTCCATGCGGTCGAGCTGGTGTGGCGGACGGATCGCTCGGGATGGCTCCTCGAGCTGACCCTCGAGCGACCCGAGACCCGCATCCCTGGCGAGGGCATCACCATCGAGCTGTGCACGGACGTCTCGCGGGATATCTCGGCGGCGCTGGACGTCGGCGAGGTGATTAGCCAGCGTTATCGGCTGGAGGTCGGCTCGCCCGGGCTCGAGCGAGCGCTATATAGCGCCCACGACTACGAGCGGTTCGCCGGGCAGTTCGCGCGGTTGAAGCTCAAGGAAGCGCACGCGGGGCAGCACGTGTTGCGCGGGACGCTTCAGGGTCTCGACGAAGCGGGTCGAGTCAGTCTGAATACCGAGCAAGGCGAGGTTCTGACGCTTCCGCTCGAGGGAATCGACAGCGCTCGGCTCGTCTTTCAGATGGCCGGCGCGAGCGAGCGTGGCGGCAAGGGGTCGCCCGCTCGCGCATCTAGCCGTCGGTCGAAGACCGATGGCGGCAAGGTCAGGTGAGACATGGCTCAAGCAGCGGGTTTTAGCGAAGGACTCGGGTCCATTGTCGAGCAGGTTGCCCAGGAGAAGGGCATCGACAAGAAGGTTCTGATCGAAACGATGGAGGCTGCCATTTTAAAGGCGGCTCAAGCAGCGTTCGGTCCGACTCGGGAGCTCGAGGCGCGCTTCAACGGCGACTCCGGCAACATCGACCTCTTCCAGTACATGACGGTGGTCGAGGAGGTCACGCTTCCGGAGCGTGAAATCGCCATCGACATTGCGCGCAAGCACGGGCTTGACGCCGACGTGGGCGAAGAGCTCGGCTTTCAGGTGTTCTGGCACCCTCGCGACGCCGAGCGCGCTCGTCAACAGGACAAAGAGTTTGGCGCCGTGCTCGACATGAAGCAGGCGCGGAGTGCCTTTGGGCGCATTGCGGCGCAAACGGCCAAGCAGGTGCTCCTGCAGCGGGTCCGCGACGCCGAACGCGACATCATCTACAACGAGTACAAGGATCGGCAGGGCCAGCTCATCCGCGGAATCGTGCGGCGCTTCGAGAAGGGCCACAATCTCGTGGTCGACCTGGGCAAGACGGAAGGCGTGTTGCCCGCTCGCGAGCAGACGCCCCGCGAGACCTACCGGCCTGGCGATCGCATCGTTGCCTTTGTCAAGAACATCGATCGCGAAGCGCGCGGCCCCATGATCATCTTGAGCCGGCAATCTCCCCACCTGGTGGAGAAGCTGTTCGAGGCCGAGGTTCCCGAGATCTACGAAGGTATCGTCAAGATCGTGGGCGTCGCGCGTGAGCCAGGCTCGCGCAGCAAGATCGCCGTCACCTCGCGCGACTCGGACGTCGATCCGGTGGGCGCTTGCGTGGGTATCAAGGGGTCCCGAGTGCAGGCCGTGGTGCAAGAGCTGCGCGGCGAAAAGATCGACATCGTCCCGTACGATCGGGACCCTGCCCGCTACATCATCAACGCAATTCAGCCTGCCGAGGTCAATCGCGTCATTGTCGACGAGGCGAACCACCGGATGGAGCTGGTCGTTCCCGACGAGAAGCTCAGCCTGGCGATCGGTCGCAAGGGGCAGAACGTGCGCCTGGCGTCGCAGCTCACCAGCTGGAAGCTCGACATCGTGAGCGAGAGCAAGTTCCGGCAGATGGAGGACGAAGCCATGACTCAGCTCGCCGAGATCGAGGGCATGGAAGAGGACCTGGCCAAGAACCTGTTCGGGCTCGGCTTCCGAGCGCTCGACGAGATCGCCGAGGCCGAGGTCGAGGAGCTTGCGAGCATCGAAGGCGTCGAGAACAACGAGCGTGCGCAAGAGCTGCAGGCTGCTGCGGAACGTGCGCTCGAGCGGCTGCGACAAGATCGGATCCGGCGAGCGGTCGAGCAGGGCGGCTCCGTCAGCGACCGCGAAGCGTTGTTGCTGATTCCCGGAATGGGAACGCGAACCGCGCAGGCGCTCGAAGACGCCGGCTACAAGAGCGTGCGGGACGTCTCCAAGGAAGATCCGGACCGGCTCTCGATCAAGAGCGGCCTCGGTCACAAGAAGGCTCGCCAGGTCTGGCAGGGCGCTGTGGACTTTCAGCGCACGGTGGCCAAAGAGATTCAGCAAGCCCGCGATCGGCTTGCCGACCAGCGTGCCGAGCTCGAGGCGCAAGCTCAGGCCGACATCGCGGCTGGAGTGCCAATGGTGGCCTCCAGCGTCAGCTCTTCCGTGGAAGAGGGGGGCTGAACGAGCGTGGTGCAGAGGACGTGTGTTGGATGCCGCTCCGTGGAAGTACCTACGGAGCTGGTGCGCCTCGTCGTGGGGCCGGATGGTGAGGTCGTAATGGACGTCGGCTCCGGATCTACGGGTCGTGGTGCGTGGGTGCATCCGCGCCCCGGGTGTCTTCAAAAGGCCGCCACGGGTTCCCTCGCGCGTTCACTGCGGACGCAGGTCCGCACGACCCCGACCGAGCTCACGCGAGTCCTGCGCGCCGCCGCGCTGCGGCGCATCCG
>DASQDA010000366.1:0-1618 GCA_035634435.1 Polyangiaceae bacterium | reverse complement strand
CAGGCGGCACTCTCAAGCTGGAGCTTCGCTCACGCGCTCGTCGTGCAGGCGGTAGGCCTCCCCGCCAGAGGGACAGCGCGCCAGGCCGTTTTCGAAGCTCAACCGCTCGCCGCTCCGGCTCACCCAGCCCAAGCGGCGAGCCGGTACGCCGCCCACGAGCTCGAAGGGCAAGACATCGCGCGTGACCACCGCTCCTGCGGCAACGAACGCGTACTCACCCAGGCTCACGCCGCAGACGATGGTCGCGTTGGCACCGATGCTGACACCCCGAGCCACGCGCGTGCGGCGGTAGTCGCTCTTGCGCGACACGAAGGCACGCGGCGTCTTCACGTTCGTGAAGACGGCGGAGGGCCCGACGAAGACGTCGTCGCCGAGCTCGACACCCTCGTAGAGGCTCACGTTGTTCTGCACGCGCACACCGCGTCCGAGCTCCACGCCTGAGGCCACGAAACAGCCCTGCCCCAGCATGCACTCGGCTCCGATCCGCGCTCCGGCCATAACATGGCAGAAGTGCCAAACCTTGGTGCCTTCGCCCAGCTCGGCTCCGCTATCCACCACAGCGCTCGGATGAATGAACACGCCTGCCATTGCCTTCGATCGTTTAGCGGGTGATGCCCAACGAGTGCAACAGGCGGCGCGCGCGGGCCCGCCTTGCCTTGATTTGCGCTGGTCTCGCAAAGTGCAGCGCTGCGGGCGGCCCAATTGTGGCGACCCCGAACCCCCTAGCGCGTGATGCCCAAGGCGCGCACGAGCGGCAGCGGGTCTTCAGCGCCGAAGGCGGCGCCAACGGCGGCGACGCCGTGAGCCCCTGCTTGCAAGCAGGACGCCACATCGGCGGCGCACACCCCGCCGAGAGCAAACAGATGCGTGCGGCTGGCGGCGTTGTCGAGCGCTCGGCGCGCGACCTCGACCGCGGCTAACCCGAGCGCGAGACTGCCTTTGCGCGGGGCGCAAATGGGCGACAGCAAGACCGCGTCAGCGTCGGCCAGGGCCACGCGGTCGGCAGAATGGCACGCGCGAAACAGCCAGCGTGAACCGACGAGCCGGCGTGCGTCCGCGCTCTCCACGGAGCTTTCGCCCAGGTGCACCCCCTCGGCGCCGAGCAGCTGTGCAATGTCGAGTCGATCGTTCACCACCAGGGCTTGCCCGTAACGGCGAGCGATGTCGCGAAGCTCATGACCCAGAGCGAGCAGCTCGCGTGCGCACAGCGTACGATCGCGCAGTTGCACCGCCACGGAGCCGCGCTGCGCGAGGGACGCCAGACGCTCCCAGCGCGCAAGCAAAGCTTGCCTCGAACAGACGGTGGGATCGGTGATCGCGATCAAGCGCGGGAGCTGGCTCAAGACCGTTGCCCGGACACGCTTGGGAGCGAACGACGCGCTGCCCAGCGGCTGGCCCAGGCAATCGTACCCGCCGCCAGCAGCGCGCCCAGCGTGTCGGCGAATAGGTCGAGGAGCTCGGCGGCGCGATGGGGCACGGCCGCCTGGACAAGCTCGAGCACCAAGCCCGTCGCAACGCTCAGGCCCACGGCTATCCAGCGGCGGCGCCGCGCGCCCAGGTGCAGAAACGCCCATTCGAGCGTCAGCTCGAGACCGAAAAAAGCGCCGACGTGCAGCAA
>DASQDA010000365.1:0-3739 GCA_035634435.1 Polyangiaceae bacterium | reverse complement strand
GACGTCGTCTCGAAGTCGGTCGTCCGGCGTCTGCTGGAACCTGCCCTGCAGCTACCCAGCCCCGTGCGCCTCGTCTGTTACGAAGGCAGCTACGAAAAGCTCCTGGGTGATCTGGCGCGCCACTCCCTCGACATCGTCATTGCCGACGGGCCCGTGCCGAGCGGCAGCAACGTGCGTGCTTTCAATCACTTGCTGGGTGAGAGCGGCGTCACGTTTTTCGGTACCAAGAGCATGGCGGCGAGCTTCCGGAAGGGCTTCCCGCAGTCGCTGGATGGCGCCCCAGTGCTCCTGCCGCTGGAGAACGCCACGCTGCGCCGCTCCTTGAACCAGTGGTTTCAGTCGGTCGGTGTGAGACCCAGAGTAGTCGCTGAGTTCGAAGACAGCGCGCTGCTGAAGGTGTTCGGCGCCGATGGTCTGGGCCTGTTCCCGGCGCCCACGGTGGTCGAAAGCGAGGTGGCCAGGCAGTATCAGGTGGAGCGCGTTGGACGCATCGACAGCGTCCGCGAGCGCTTCTATGCGGTGTCGGTCGAACGCCGCTTGAAACACACCGCCGCCGTAGCCATCTCCGACGCCGCCCGCCAGGGCCTGTTTGCCAGGAGCAAGGCGCTCAAAGCGCGCCGCGCCTAGTGTGCTGAATCCAAGATTCAGCACTAGGCGAACAGGAACGTTCCGTGAGCGCACGACGCCCAAGCCCAGGAAATCCGCGGGGTCTCGCCCGTCGGGACCCCACGAATTTCTTGGGCGTGTCACGGACTCAGCACACTAGCCTGTGCTGGTGAGCAGGCGCCCCGCGAGGCCGCCACCGCCGCGCCCGCCCGATTTCGATGGTGTTTCCCGGCAGCGTCGCCGGGCGTGGAGGACGCCTTGTCTCAGTGTACGCTCGCGGCAACATGATCGTGTCGCGGGCTCCGCTTCGGTTTTCTCTCGGTGGTGGCGGGACGGACCTGCCGAGCTATTCGGAAGCGTTCGGCGGCTTCGTGGTGAGCGCGGCCATCGACCATTACGTCTACGTGACGGCGAGTCAGCGGTTCTATGACGACATCCGGCTGGCCTACTCACAATCCGAGCTGGTCACCGACGTCGAGGCGATTCGCCATCCCATCTTCCGCGAGGCGCTGCGCATGACGGGCATTGCCGGCGGCATCGAGCTGACCAGCGTGGCGGAGCTCCCCTCCAACAGTGGCCTCGGCTCGTCCTCCAGCTTCACCGTGGCGCTGCTCAACGCGCTGCACACATACAAGCGCGAGCTCGTCTCCTCACGACAGCTCGCGGAGGAGGCCTGTGAGCTCGAGATCGGACGGCTAGGCGAGCCGATCGGCAAACAAGACCAATACATCGCGGCGTTCGGCAACGTGACCGCCTTGACCATCGCGACCGATGGGAGCGTTACGGTCGAGCCGGTTCCCGTGCAGGACGCGGTGCTGGATGAGCTACAGAACAACTTGCTCATCGCTTACACGGGTCGCGAACGCCCCGCTCGCAGCGTGCTGCAGGACCAGGGCGACCGGGTTCGGGCGGGCGATAGCGCGTCACTGGCGGGCATGCATCGCATTCGGGAGCTTGGCCTCGAGGTGCATCGCTTGCTGCTGCGCGGCGACATCGACACCTATGGCGAGCTCTTGCATGAGCACTGGACGCGCAAGCGGACGCTCGCCCATGCAATGACCGACGCGCACCTGGACGAAATCTACGCGGCGGCGCGCGCAGCCGGAGCGCTGGGAGGCAAGCTGATGGGAGCGGGCGGTGGCGGCTTCTTCATGTTCTACGTGCGGCCTGACGCCAAGCGACGCGTGTGGGAAGTGCTCGCGCGCCTGGGGCTCCGGTTGTTGCGTTTTCGCTTCGACCTCGAGGGCGCCAAGATCGTGGCCAACCTGAAGTGACCGCAGCACCTGTGCGGGCTCTCAGGCCACGGCTTGAGAACGAGCTCTGCGTCGCAGCCAGCGAAGCCAGCCCAGCGCCAGCGCCAGCGTGAGCAGGAAGATCGGTATCGAATAGCTGAACGAGCGTGGAAAGTAGCGAAACTCGATGCTTGCGTCGGGAGCGCTCACACGCGCAGCGACGACGCCGTCGAGGTCGAGCGCGGGCTCGCCATTCGCGCGCCAGCTCGGATCGTAGTTCATGTTGTAGGCGACGAGCGAGCCCGCGCGCGCCGAGGTCACCTGCACCCGAGCGCGATTGGGGCTCCAGTCGACGAGCTCGGCGCGCCCGGGGCCGCTCGCGAGGTAAACGCGCCCGCGATAGCTCGGGTGGTCCGCACCCACCGCGCCGGGCCGGAAGGTGGGATCCACACCGTAGCAGTCGATCACACCCGTGTTCGCGAACATCGAGAGCAGCATCGGGGCTGCCCAGTCGGCCCGCTCGTAGGCGACCGGGGCATGCGTGCGGTGCTCGAACGGTGCAGCCCGCTCGATGTGCTCGGGGGCACGCATCCAGAAGGCCTGGGCAAACGGCACCTGATTGACGCCGACGAGATCGAGCGCCAGCAGGGCAACGGCCGCCAGCAAAACCAGATCAACCCACCAGTGACGCTTCAACAGAGGGCCGAGCCAGCGCGCTGCGAGCGCAACGCACCCGAGGCCGAGAAAGAACACCATCAAGTAGTGATAACGAGAGGGCACGTGCTGCGAGGCGAAGACGGGCAGCTCGTGCAGCAACGTCCAGGGCGCATACGCATGGAATTTGCCAAAGCCGAGCAGCAGGCAGAGCAAGCCGCAGATCTTCAACGCGTTCTCGCGCGCCCCGCGTCCGAACAGCACCGGCAGCACCAGCGCCACCAGGCCACCAAGGCCCACGTAGAGGCCCCATTCGTGCCAGTTGTACGCCGGCACGAACACCGGGCGAGACCCGTAGCGTTGCGTTGGATCGGTGAGCATGACCACGAGCTCGGCCAGACCGATGACCTCATTGGAGTCGATGTAGCGCGGCACGCGCTGCATGTGATCCGCTACAGCCAGCAGCTTGGGTGCTGCGAAACCCAGCGCCGAAACGCCGGTCACGAGCAAGACCTGGAGCGGACGCACGTCCCGCTCGAGCGCCGCCATCAGCAGCGCATAGCAAGACAGCAGCAGCGCCGTCTGCGGCAACGGGTAGATGCCACCCATGTAACACATGAGGGCGAGGCTCGCTCCGGCCAGCAGCGCTTCGCCCGACTTGCCGTCGCGGTGAGCACGGTCGAAAAAGAAGAAGACCCAAGGGGTGAATCCGTACTGAAGGTGCCAGCTGTGCCCGACCGCGGCTTGCAGCGCCCAGCGTCCGTTCAGCACGAATAGCACGGGCAGGAGCGCACGCAGGGCGACGCTGTCCGTGAAGCGAGCGGCGAGGACATAGCAGCCCGCGAGCCCCAGCAAACCGCCGCCCACCACCTCCAGCCTGAGGGCGGTGCGCACGTCCGCCCACAGATAGAGTGGCAAGTAGGGGGAGACCAGGTTGGTCGCGGTCTCGACGTGTCCCCACGCCGGCACACCACCGCAGAGCCAAGGGTGCCACCATGGCCCCTCGGCATAGTCGCGCAGGCTGACAACGGTGATGTAGCGGTACGCCGTGACGACGTCCCAGTCGTGGAACCCGTAGGTCGTGAAGTCCTGCAGCATGGGCGCGAGCAGGCTCAGGTACGCGGCGAGCAGCATCGAAAACGCCAGCAGGGCGAGCCAGACGTCGCGGCGGGACAGCCAGCGACGGGTCGCCGAAAGCCCCCGGTCGACACGGGTCCTGCCCACCTCGCCCGCGGGCGCTGCTGCGC
>DASQDA010000364.1:0-1853 GCA_035634435.1 Polyangiaceae bacterium | reverse complement strand
CTCGACGCTGGGTCGGCTGACCTGCGTCGAGCGTTCGGGTGGTGCTCAGCCTTGCCGTCTACTCACAGACGGTTCTGCCCATGGCGTGCGAGCAATGCTCGTCAGGCGCGGTCATCGCCGCGGACACGGCATGGTAAAGTTGGCACTGCACGCTCTTGCCCTCAGTGGCGGCAGCACCCACGAGGTCGGGCATGTCGGGCTTTCCAGCGCAGTCCGTCATGCAGGCTGACAAGGTTTCGTAGTAGTCGAAGGGGCTCGATTCGGCAGTGCAGGTGCCCATCGTGACGGAGCAGAGGCCTTCGCAGTTGGTGCCGCAAGCACCCTGACCGCCAGGGCCAGCCGAGCGGCATTCCTTGCGGCGTTCCGTGCCGATCAGGTAGGCAGCAGCCTTCGCACGCCGAAGCCGACAAGCCATCGTGTTCGCGTTCACGGTCGTCTCACCGGTCGGGAACATCGCGCACACGACCAGACACTGCTCACGATCCGCGTACTGAGCCTCTTCTCCGACGCAGTTCTCTTCGATGCTCGAGCAGTACTGCTCGCAGAGCGACGCAGGCTCTCCGCTACCCTGACCGGCGTCGCCGAGCGGCGCATCACCCGCATGCCCGCCCTCACCAGCCAGAGCGGTGGTGCCGCCGCTGGTTCCGGGATCGGCCCCTGCAGCCGCCCCGCCGACGCTGGTACTGCCGGCGTTGCCATCGGCCGCGCTGCCGCCCATGCCCCCGGTGAGTGAAGCGGGCCTGCCTCCGGTGTTTTCCTGGCCTGCGCTGTTGGCGCCGCCTTGGCCGCTACCGGAGCTGGCGCCTGCCCCCGCGCTGGCGAGCGTGGCGTCTTCGATGCCGAGCACTTGATTGCAAGCCAGCGTGCAGAGCAACGTGCCGGCAAGGCCGAGCAGCGGGTACGCCGGCCCTCGCGACCAACGACGACAGGCCATCAAAAGCTCCCCTCCCAGGTGAGCCGCGCGCCATTGATCGCCGTTTCAACACGCAGCTGACTGCCCCCGGTGCTCGCGTGTGAGTCACTTCGGGGAGCCGTTATCAGCAGCGTGACCCCCGTCGCGAGCAACGCTCCGCCGGCGGCCACGGCGACCGTCGAATAGGTGCCGAAGCCCTGCGCATCGTCGCGGAGAGTCTTGCCGCGCTCGGAGCACACATTGCGGTCATCCCTGCGGCATTGCTCCATGGATTGCTGATTCAGATCGTAGGCGCGGTAGCCGAAGAAGCCCCCAGCGCCGAGGCCCACGATGCCCACCGCGCCAGCGATGATGCCCAGCGTGCGTTGCGTGCTGCCCGCGGCCTTGGGGCGAGCACCCTCCGGGGTGGTCGCCGCGGCGGCATTGGCGTTGGCTGCAGGGTCGAGCAGGGGCTCTTCCTCGAGCGCCGGTACCTCGACGACCTCGACGGCCGTACCAACCGCCACGTTTACCTCACCGGCCCACCCCTTACGTCCTGGAGCCGAGACCTCGATACGCTGTTGACCGGGGTCGACGGGGAGCGGCGTGCCCCAGGTGGTGCGCGGAATGGCGGCGCCATTGAGCAACACCTCCATGCCTTCCACCTGGTTGGCGGGTGCGATTCGGAGCTCCAGCTTGGACAGTCGCTGCACGAGGTCTTGCGCTCGCTGCAGCGCAATCTGCTCGCGCTCCGTCTGACCTTCGGAGCGGGCGACGGAGGCTGTCTCTTGAAACATGGCCCAGGCGCTCGCCGTCCTGCCGAGGCGGTCGTAACAATCAGCCAGGCGCAGCATGGTGCCGAGGGCCGGGTCGAGCTGCTGACTGCCCTCGAACTTTTCGCAAGCCATGCCGAATTGCTTCTGCTCGATGAGCTCGACGGCTTGCTGGAAGAGCGCTTCGG
>DASQDA010000363.1:0-3805 GCA_035634435.1 Polyangiaceae bacterium | reverse complement strand
TGATCGATGGCGACCCCAGCGTCCGGCGCGCGCTGGCTAGCGATCTACGCAGGGAGGGCTTCGACGTGGTGACCGCCGGCACCTTTGCCGAGGCACGTCAGCTGCTCCGCGAACGCAAGATCCACGTCCTGCTCGTCGACGCGGGCTTCGCGGACTTTCCGGGAGCCGATCTGGTGCTGGCGCTGGGGAACGAGAGCCCGGGCTCACGTCGTCTGCTGATGTCCGTGGACGCAGCCCCGACTGGCAGCGACGACGCCGACTCGGTGCTTGGAAAGCCGTGGAGTCGGCTCGAGCTCACGGAGACGGTGCGTCGGCTATGCCTCAAGGGCGACCGGAGAACGAGCCAGTCGCCACCGGGCGGCTCCTGAGGCGGCGGGCGCGCGCTACTCGGGCGCTCGCGGGGGCTTGGCCCAGGCGCTTCAAAGCAGCACAGATGACCTTGTCTGCACAGGGCCCCACCTCGCCCGCGTGCGACGGCCATGGCACGCCCGCTCGGCTGCGGGCGTCGCGCACGTCGGGACCGCTGTACGCCAGCAACGCGCCAGGGGCGTCGGACTCGTGATCGCGGACTGGCGATAAAGGCAGAGTGATATTCGGGAGCAGGCCGGTGCGCTGCACTGCCGAGCCATCGGGTGAGGCGAACAAGAAGGTCGTCACGCGCAACACCCCGCGCCCGACGTGATCGTCGGCATACTCCTGAATACACCCCTTGCCGAAGGTGCGGGAGCCGAGCACCGGCCCGCGTGCATAGGCCAGGGTCGCCCCTGCGATCATCTCGGCGGCGCTTGCCGTATAGCCATCCACCAAGACGGCGAAGGGACCAGTCCAGCGCTGCTCGACCGGCGGCGTGCTCGCTCGCATGACCTCGACCAGCCGACCACGCGCGGAAAGCGGAAAGAGCGGCGCACCCGGTAATACGGTGCCGAGCGCTGACGCGGCGCCGTCCGTGGAGCCGCCACCGTTGCCGCGCAGGTCGAGCAAGACTCCGCTGAGCGCGTCGGCGCTGGCTTCCGCGAACAACCCACCGAGGGCGGCTCCGAGCCCGTCGGCGACGTCCGCGACGCGCACGACCAGAGCCCAGCTGTCGCCGAAGCGTATCCGGTCGGATTCGAGTGAAAGCTCACTGCTCGCCGGGTCGCTCTCGCTCCCGAGCTCCACCGCGACCTGCCGCAGATCCCGCGCGCCGCGTAGCAGCAACACGCGACGTGCGGTGCCGCTCTGCGGTTCCAGACGACCCAGCTGCTCCACCTGTTCCAGCGGCATGCCCGTGGTAGCCACGGAATCGACTGCGAGCACCAGATCGCCGACCTGCAGAGGGGCCGCCGCTTCGCGCAAGATGCGGACGCCAAGCGCGCTGCGCTGAATCTCGCCCCACAGGCGAGGACCGTGAGCGAGCGCCGGATCCTCGTGATAGAGCGACCATTCCTCCTCGAACGGCGCCCACTGTCCGTGCACGTCCAGCGCCGCAACGTAGGCGCGCACGGCTGCGGCGAGCACGACCTCGCTCCACTCGCTCGCGCTGTGCGACGGCAAGTAGCGGGCCCGGGCCACACTCTCGAGCCCCTGCGCAAGCTCGGGGTGCGCTTGCGCGAACTCACCGACGCGTCGCCCCAGGGTCCGCGCTAGCTCCCGCCCGGGGCGCGTCACCGGATCGTCCTGAAATATCGACTCGCGGAAACGCCGATGCTCCCGCTCAGGCGACAGTAGCGGCGCACTGGCCCGCGCAGCGTGGTACACGCGCGAAAGCTCACGAACCCAGTCCGCTAGCTGCCCGCCCAGCGTCAGCGCGGCACTGCATGTGTCGGGAGCCGACCGGCTCGCGCGCAGCTCGGCGAGCAGCGCCGCCGAGTGGCGTCTCACCGCGCGTGCGGTCGGCGCGTCGGGTGCGGCAGACCAGAGCCCGTGCGGGTCGAGCCAGCCGAGCAGCAACTTGGAAAACTGCGGCAGCTCGAGCGCCGCGCGATCACCGGCGAAGCGCGACTCGACTTCGGCGACGATGGCGCGGGCCTCCGCGCACGACACGCGCGGCGGCAGCCCGGTTGGAACGCCGAGCGGGCGCTCATGACAGGCCGATGCTTCGAGCGGCGCTAGCGCAGCATCGGTGGGCAGCACCGATGCTCCCGCCAGTAGGGGAGCAGGCGGGGAGCTTGCCCGCGTGTGGCCAGCGACCTCGGGCCACCACATGGCGAGGCCTGACGCCATCAGAGTGGCGGCCAGTCCATGCCGCACGCGCAAGCGAGCCATGCGCCGTCACCGTAGCCCGTCGCGAGCCGCTCGGCGCCTTCTCTGCGGCTTACCCTGGAAAAAGCCGAGCATGCCGGCCTCTGTGGTTCGCAGAGCAGGCCTCGAGGGGCGCTCCCGTTGGGCGCTCGAGGGCGATTCGTCGCCCGGAGCACGCCCTCGCGGTATGGTCGCGCCCCATGCCCCTGGACGCAATCGTGGTGCTCGGTTGCCGCGTCCCAGCCCACGGCAGCCTTCGTGGCGCGGCAGCACGAAGGGTCGCACGCGGAGCGCTTGCGTACGCAGAAGGTGTCGCCCCGTTGGTCATCGCGAGCGGCGGCAAGGCTTGGGGAGGAACCTTGGAGGCGTGCGCCATGGCGGACGAGCTGGTGCGACTCGGCGTACCGCGGCGGCACATTCTGCGCGAGGAGCGGTCCATCAGCACGCTGCAGAACGCGCGCTTCGTGGCGCGGATGGCCGGCGAGCGATTGCTCGGTCGGTTGGCGCTCGTCACCTGCGATTGGCACATGCAGCGTGCTCTGGCCGCTTTCTACTGGTACGGCTTCCGCGCGCTCCCGCTGGCCGCGCCAGCGCCTGCCGTGACGCGCTGGCGCGGCCTGTTGCGCGCTGCCGATGAGCGGCGTGCGCTCGTCTTCGATCGGTGCCTGGCTGAGCTCAGGGGTTTCGAGTGAGAGCTGCGGCGTGGCTCGGGCTTGCCTTGCTCGGCGTGGCCTGCCGCGCGGAGCCGGAACGCGGAAGTGAACGCCGAAACGCGGGCGCCCCGAGCGCCGCTCTCGGGGCGCTCCCCGCCCTGCACCAGGCGGCGCTGGTCGCCGAATACAAACGACGCAGTGATGGCGTGTCCGACGCCGCGCTGCAGGCAACGGACGTGAGCGTGAGAATGGCCGCGGTCCGCGCTCTCGCCCGCATCGGGGACGCAAGCGCGGTGAAACGGCTACTGCCCGCGCTCGCCGACGAGGCGCCGAGCGTGGTGCGCTGGGCCGCCTTTGGGCTGGGACACGCGTGTGCGAGCCGTGCAGCGGAGGTGCAAAGTGCGCTCGTGCTGCGCGCCGCGAGCCTACTGTCGCTCGCAGCCACGGACCCGGCGCGGCTCGAAGCGGGGCAGGCGCTCGCGGACGCGCTTGGCCGCTGTGGCAGCATCGAGGCCGAGCACACGCTGCGGGCGTGGCTGGCGCTCGAGAGGCCTCTGGCGGAAGCGGCCGCGCTCGCCCTCGGGCGCGTGGCGTCCCGCCGCGGACGCCTCGAGGAAGCAACTTGGGTGTCGCTGCTAGAGAGCCCCCGTCGGCGCGACGAACCCATCCACACCGCCCTGGAAGCCTTCACACGGGTGACGCCACCGCAAGGTCCGCTGCGCGAGCGTCTGCTCGCCGTGGCCGGGGCCGCCCTGGGACGCACCGCGGTCGAAAGAAGCTTCGCCATGCGGTCGCTGGCGCGCCTCGGCGACGCTGGCGTTCCGCCGCTCGCAACGCTGCTGCTCGACGCGCGCACCCCCGCTCTCGAGCGCGCGGAGCTGGCGCGGGAGCTCGGCACCGGGGGGCGCAAGGCACAGCTCGCCCTCGCACAA
>DASQDA010000362.1:0-3295 GCA_035634435.1 Polyangiaceae bacterium | reverse complement strand
GCGAAGAGGATGGCGGCGTCGAGCGTCACCGGCGGGCGTTCGTCCGAGCCACCCGCCCACTCCGAACCGAGGCGGCGCGCGAAGGCTTGCGAGCGCACGTCACCCGGGCGTGTGAAGGCGTAGACCTTGCGCCCTTGGTGGCGAGCCACCTGCGCAAGGATATGCGCCGCGGAACCGAACCCGTAAAAGCCGATGTGCTCGGCGTCGCCCGTGAGGGTCAGCGCGCGATAGCCAATGAGCCCTGCGCAGAGCAGCGGCGCTGCTTGCAGATCGGGAAAAGAGCCCGGCAGCGGGAGCGCGAAACGCGCTTGCACCACCGCATATTCGGCATAGCCGCCGTCCAGCTGGTAGCCGGTAAAGAGCGCGCGATCGCACAGATTCTCCGAGCCCGCCGCGCAAAAGCGACAGCTGTGACACGAGCGGCCGAGCCACGGCACACCCACCCGCTGGCCCTCGGCGAGACCTTCCACCTCGCCGCCCAACACGACCACGGTCCCGACGATCTGATGACCGAGCACCAAGGGCAGCTTGGGTTGCTTGAGCTCCCCATCGACGATGTGCTGGTCCGTGCGGCAAACGCCGCAGCAACGAACGCGGATCAAGATTTCGTCGGCCTTGGGCTCGGGTACCGCAATTTCCCGCTGCACCAGCGGCGACCCTGCGGACTCGAGCAGCATGGCACGCATGGTCTCTGCCAAGCGGTAGCTCCTCCCTGAGTCGCCCCCGCAAGATATCCGAGCTTGGCTCGTCGCTCAACCGCGGGACACAAAGTGGCCGTTTCTGCTGCCTGGAGCGTCCCCTCGGGGTCAGGATCGTGGTACGCGCGTCTGTTCTTCGATCCGGCCCAGGGTCGGCCCGTTGACCAAAGAACATGCCCCCCTCCATCGAACCCCAGCTGGCCGCAGCCGACGACGCATCCGACACCGAGCGCGACGGCATCGTGAGCGAGGAAGAAGCTTGCCTCGCCCGAGTGTTGTCTCATCTTGCCGCACACAGCGGCCGAGGCAAAGACAACCGCCGCGACGTCGCCGACTACGATGCGCGATTGCTCGATCTGCGCGACCAAATCGCCGCTGCGCGCATGGAGGACGTGCCGCCGCTGGTGCAGGAAATGGAGCGCCTGCAGAGCTTGGCGGTGCGGCTGCGGGAAGTGAACGAGACGGAGATCGACGTGCGTTCTCCGTACTTCGGTCGCCTCGTCCTGGAAGAGAACGGGCGCCAGCGCGAGATCCTCATCGGCCGCGGCACTCATCTGGATACGCAGTCCGGCATCCGCATCGTCGACTGGCGAGATGCACCCGTGAGCCGGATCTTCTACCGTTACGACGAGGGCGCCGACTACGACGAGACCTTTGGCGGACGTGAGGTCTCCGGGACCATCCAGGTTCGGCGCAGCCTGGCCATCGTCGAGAGCGCGCTACGGCGCATCGTCGCGCCGCAGGGCACGTTCGCGCGGTCCGGGGGCGGCGAATGGCGACGCCTTGGCACCAGCGCAACGCGGCTCGCCGGGGGCGCCGGCAGCGCCATTCGCGCCGAACAGCACCACCGACCGGGCAAGCTCGGCACCCAGCGCGAAGGCGGCGAAGACAAGCAGCTGAAAGAGATCACACCGCTGATCGATCGACGGCAGTTCGAGCTCATCACCCGCCCCGACTCTGGCCTAGTGGTGATCCAGGGCGGAGCCGGCAGCGGCAAGACGACCATCGGCCTGCACCGCTTGGCTTACCTGGCGTTCCAGGATCCGCGGCGTTTTCGTCCCGATCGCATGCTGGTCATCGTCTTCAACGACGCGCTGTCGCGCTACATCGCCGGGGTTCTGCCGGCGCTGGGCGTCAACGGCGTCGCCATTCGGACCTACGAAGACTGGGCGCGGCGTTTGCGAACGGCGCTCTTCCCCTCCCTGCCGAGGAAGAGCCGCGACGACACGCCCTCTGTCGTCACCCGCCTGAAAAAGCACCCGACCATGCTGCACGCTATCGAAGCGCACGCGGGGGCCCTCAATCACAAGTTCGACACCCTGGTTCAACAGGTGCTCGAGCGTGAGGGAGAGAGCGCGGCCAACCTCAGCGCGCACTGGAACGGAAGCGCCAGCAAGGTGCTCGCGCACCGGCTCCATGGTCTGGCGGCACGCCTGGAGGGGGGCGAAGGGCGTGTGCTGTCCACCGATGGTCGGATCGCGCTCGAGCGCCACATCCGCACCGGCCTGGCGGCGACACGCGACGTGGTGCAACAATGGGCAGAGCTGCTGAGCGATCGCGCAGCGCTCGGACGTGTGTTCGAGAAGTTCGCTCCTGGGGCCTTCAGCGTCGGTGAGCTCGACCGCGCGCATGGCTGGTGTGCCGCGCGCGTCGTGGAAATTCTCGAAGAGGTGTCCGAAAAGGCCGAGCAGCGGCAAGAGCGCCGCGACCGGGCCGAGGACGAGACGGAAGCTTCAGCGCCGCCCAAGGGCGGCCGCTCCGAGCGCGGCGAAGACGCCGAGCCCGAAGAGCGCGAGGAGCTCCGCCGCGGGATTGACGGCCGTGACGTGCAGGAAGGCGCCGGGCTCGACGTCGAGGACGACGCCCTACTCCTGCGCATGAGTCAGCGCTTACGCGGACCCCTGACCCGTAACTCGGCCAGCAAGGAGCCGGTGGTCTACGAGCACATCCTAATCGACGAAGCGCAAGACCTGAGCCCTGTCGAGCTCGCGGTGGTGCTGAGCACCGTCAATCGCTCCGAGAGCGTCACGCTGGCGGGCGACGTCCAGCAGCGGTTGCTGATGGACAATGGCTTCACGGACTGGGGAACCGTGCTGTCCGAGCTGGGCCTCGCGCATGTCGAGATCGAGCCGTTGAAGCTCAGTTACCGCTCCACGCAGGAGATCATCGAATTCTCCCGGGCCGTGCTCGGCCCCCTACAGAGCCCTGATGCGCCCGCCGCAACGCGCAGCGGAGCTCCGGTCGAGATGTTCGGATTTGCGCACACCGGTGACGCTGTCGCGTTCCTGGCGGAAGCGCTGCGCGAGCTGATAAGCTCCGAACCGAATGCTTCGATCGCCGTGGTCACACGCTACCCCGAGCAAGCGGACGCCTATCACGACGGCCTTCTGCGCGGCGCAGTGCCCAAGCTGCGACGCATCGCCGAGCAGGATTTCCCGTTTAAGCCGGGCGTGGACGTCACCGACGTACGCCAGGTGAAAGGCCTCGAGTTCGACTACGTCGTCTTGGTCGAGGTGACGGAGAGCGCCTACGGGAACGAGGACGAGGCGCGGCACCTCTTGCACATCGGTGCGACACGCGCGGCGCACCAGCTCTGG
>DASQDA010000361.1:0-1825 GCA_035634435.1 Polyangiaceae bacterium | reverse complement strand
CGGAACCAACGGGCTGTCGCTGAGCGGCTCCCAGAGCTGTCGGCCAACCTGGATCTGCTCCAGCACGTGGGCCCAGAGCTCCTTGAAGTAGACGTTGCCGCACAGGTCCTGCGCGGTGGTGACGCACTCGGTGAGCGGCACGCCCGCGCCGGCCATCGTGCCGATCATGCGGATGCTGCGCGCCAGGTGGAGCTTGCGGAACATCGGCCCGAGCAGCGGCAGGTGGAGCTGGATCCAGTGGACGATGCGGGTGCCGCGCTCGGTGCGGGTGTAGGCGTAACCCCCCGCCGCTGCCAGCGCCACCGCGATGGGCAGCGCGACGCGGTGGGTGACGAGGAACGCGCTGAGGTTCATCAGCACCTTCGTCGGCAGCGGCAGCGCGGCAGCCTTCTGCGAGTAGATGGCGGTGAACTTCGGCAGCACGAACGCGAGCAGGAAAATGGTGGTGGTGACCGCGAAGCTGAGCATCACGCCCGGGTAGACCAGCGCGCCCTTCACCCGGCGGAGGGTGTCCTGCTCGTCGCGCAAATAGGTGGTGGCGCGGACCAGCAGCTTGGCCATCATGCCGCTCTTCTCGCTGGCGCGGATGAGCGAGACGTAGAGCCGCGGGAAGCTGCGGTCGTGCCGGGACAGCGCGGTGCTGAGGTCCGTGCCGGACTGCACCGTGCGGACCACGTCCTCGAGCAGCGCCCTGACCTTGGGCTTCTCCGCCTGCTGCCCGATGCACTCCAGCGCCTCGCTGAGCGTGACGCCGGTCTCCACCATGATCGCGAGCTGGTTGGAGAGCTGCACGACGTCGCCGCGCGACACCTTGATCCCGCGCCGGCCGGCGGGAACGGCGGCGGCGGCGGCGGCGGTCTCCTCGGCCGACGCGACCGACACCGGGTACTTCCCCTCCCGCCGCAGCGCGTGCGTCACCTCCTCAACCGACCCGGCGGACATCGTCCCGCTGAGCGCGTTGCCGTTGGTGTCGCGGGCTGTGTAGGTGAAGGTGGGCATGGGAGGGAAGTTGCCAGTTGCTCGTTGCCAGTAATGACTCCCGATGGGTAGTGGAAGTTGCTGGTTGCCAGTTGCCAGTAGACGACCCGCGACGCCTAGGCGGTCGCTCGATACACCTCTTCCAACGTCGTGATTCCGCTTCGAACTTTGTCCACGCCATCCTGGCGCAGCGTCTTCATGCCGAGCGTGCGCGCCAGCTCGCGGATCTCGTTGAGCGTGGCGCCCTGGCTGATGCGCTCGACGAGGTTGTCGTCGGGGACGAGCAATTCGTAGATGCCGATCCGGCCGGCGTAGCCGAGGTTGCGGCAGCGGGCGCACCCCTTGGGCTTGTACAGCACATCGATGTTCTCGGTGTGCCGCTCGAGCTGGCGCTTTTCGTTGGGCGTCGGCTCGTACGGCTCCTTGCACGACTGGCAGAGCTTGCGGACCAGCCGCTGCGCGAGCACGCCGCACACGCTGGCGCCGACCAGGTAGGGCTCGATGCCGAGGTTGTACAACCGCGTGATCGCGCCCGGGGCGTCGTTGGTGTGCAGGGTCGAGAGCACCAGGTGCCCGGTGAGCGCCGCCTGCGTGGCGAGGCGCGCGGTCTCGGCGTCGCGGACCTCGCCGACCATCAGGATGTCCGGGTCCTGCCGCAGAAGCGAGCGCAGCGCGGTCGGGAAGGTGAAGCCGGCCTTCTCGTTGATCTGGAACTGGTTCACGCCGCCCAGCGCGTACTCGACCGGGTCTTCCACGGTGCAGATGTTGGTGTCGTCGCTGTTGAGTTCCTGGAGGCAGGCGTAAAGCGTGGTGCTCTTGCCCGAGCCGGTCGGGCCGGTGACCAGCA
>DASQDA010000360.1:0-2253 GCA_035634435.1 Polyangiaceae bacterium | reverse complement strand
GCCCGCTTATGCGCTCCGCTTGGCGGCCGTCCTCTTCGACGCGCGACCGTGCGGTGAACCATGAACAAGCTGGCGCTCCAAGCCCCGCTAGGCCGTCGCCCCTCGCATGTGACCCTGGGCCTGAAGCTGGTAGTCTCGACGGTGCTCGTCCTGAGCCTGGTGACTGCCGCGGTGGCCTATGAAGTCATCGCTCGCACGCGCGAAAATCTCGTTGCTGCGAAAGCCGTCGCCGCCGCCATGGTGGGTGACCTCCTGGCAGGTGCCCTGGTCGCGCCCCTCGACTTCTCCGACGAGGAGGCAATCCAGGCGGAAGTGAACGTGGTGGCACAGAATCGTGCCCTGCTCTGCGCTGCGGTCTGGGGAGCCAACGAGGCTCCGGTAGCCCGGGTGGGACGCTGCAGCCCCGCGATGTTGACCCTCGGAAACGCCGCGACGCAAGACAGCGAACATGCGAGCGAGCTGCGCCTGGTTCGTCCCGTGTTGCGCGAAGAGGGTCAGCGCCTCGGCACGGTGGCGCTCGCGTTCTCTCTCCACGAGGAGAACGCCGCCTTCACCAAGGCACGCAGAGGTATTCTCAAGCTTGCGGGGCTCGTTGCCGCTTCGACCGCGCTCGTGCTGCTCGGCTTCGCGCGGTGGCAGATCGTCGGACCTTTGCAACAGCTCGTGCAGGCGGCTCACCGTCTCGGTCAAGGCGACAACTCGGCGCGCTTCAAGCTGAAACGCACCGACGAGATTGGTCATCTCGGTGATGTCTTCGAGACCATGCGTGAGGCCATCGTGGTGCGTGAGGAAAAGCTGGCGATGGCGACCCGGAGCCTGCGCGAGCTCTTCGATCACATGCGACAGGGCATCGTCGCTTTTGGCCCGGACGGCGCCCTGGAGAGCGCAGGCTCGAAGCGCGCCCGGGCGCTCTTCGGCGAGCGCGCGGCCGAGGGCACGCCCATCGACGAGCTCTTGTACGGACACGATTCCGCTAGCGTGCAGGGAGAAGCGCTGCGGAGGTGGATCGAGGCCGCTTTCGCCTGCTCACACGAGGAGTACGCGGACATCGCCGAGCTCGCCCCCGACGAGGTATGGCTGGACCGAGGCGCCGACAAGCGGTTCGTGCGGCTCGAATTCAGGCCCATCTTCGCGGCAGAGCGCCTGGTGCGCATCATGCTGCTGGCGACCGACGAGACCGAGCTGAAGCAACTGGAGACGCAGGTCAAGAGCCAGGACGAGGAGCACGCCCGGCAAATGGGCGCCATGCGCCGTCTGATCGCGGGAGGCGGTCAGGTGTTCGTCCGCTTCATCGAGCTCTCCCTGGAGCGCGTCACGCGTTGCCATGAGTTGTTGCAGCGCGCGACGCTCACGCCGGCTGACGCGGACGAGATGATGCAGCACGTGCACACGCTCAAGGGTGAGGCGCGCTCGTTCGAGCTCGATCGGCTTGCCGATCTGGCAATGCAGCTGGAAGACGAGCTGTCGGTCGCCCGCGGCCGCGCCCGCTCGCAGCCGGGGCTCCACGCAAGCTCGTTCTCGGGCGGGTGGCGTTCGCGCCTCCGCCAGCTCGAGGACGCGCTAGGGGATGCGCGTGCCGTTTTCGTGGCTGCTTCGCCGATTGGCGCGGCAATTCTGGATCAAGTCACGGTCAGCCGTAGCGCGGTCCAGCGTTTGAACGAGCTAGCAGGACGACAGGCGGGCGAGCTGGGCAGCATCACGCGCCTGCTCGCTGCGCGGCCGTTCGGGGAGGTGGTTGCGCCGCTCGTCGACAGGGTTCCTGGGTGGGCCGACTCGCTAGACAAGGCGGCGCGCCTGGAGGTCGAAGGCAAAGACATCTTGATTCCGCCTGACCTGGCCAGGGTCTTACCCGGCGCGCTGGTGCATATCGTCCGCAACGCGATAGCACATGGCATCGAGACCGCGGGCGCGCGGGTGGATGCGGGCAAACACAAGATAGGGCTCATCCGCGCGCGCTGCATCGAAGCGCGCCCTTGGCCGTTGATCGTGATCGAGGACGACGGCAGAGGCATCGAGTTCGACGTGCTGGCGGCCCGTGCCGGTTTGAGTGGGTCTGATCTTGCGCAGACGCGTCAGCTGATTTTCGAGCCCCGATTCAGCACCGCCACGGCCGTTAGCGAGCTGGCCGGCAGGGGCGTGGGCCTCTCGGCCGTTCGAACGGAGCTCGCCACGATCGGCTGGACCATCGACGTGGACTCCACCCGGCGCGCCGGCGCGGCTTTCGTTATCCGCCAGGCGTCACCTGAGGCAACG
>DASQDA010000359.1:0-2256 GCA_035634435.1 Polyangiaceae bacterium | reverse complement strand
CCGGTGGTGAACGGTGGCAAAGCACGAACCAGCAGTCCGCCCTCACGTCCGAGCCCCGCCGGCGGCGAGGGTGAGCGGCAGAGCATCGAGCAGGCACTGGTGCGCGCGCACGGCGTGGTCTCCCGTGCTGCGACGGAGCTGGGGCTGAGCCGCCAGGCGCTTTACCGGCGCATGGAGCGGCTTGGCATCGAGCTCGAAAGGCGGCCAAAGCTGTCATGACCGCTCCTGCGGACGACGAGGCGCGCCAGGCGACCACCGTTCCGCCCCTGAAGCGGCAAGGGCTGCGCGAGGATCTGCCGGTCAAGGCCGCACGCGGTGCCCATGGGCGGACGCCGGTCTCGACGCCGCTGGCGCTTCCCTTCGGCAGCACCCCGCTCGACAGCGCCGAAGGACGCCAATTTCTGCAAGACCGGCTGGCGCTATTCTCCCGAACCGTCTTCCTGTTGAGTGCCTTTGCCTGGGGCTCGACGCAGCTGCTGGAGCTCGGGATTCCGAGCAGCGATATCGTCAGTCGCTTCTGGTCCTATGGCGGTAAGTGGCACGCGGTGGGCGCCGGCATCTCGCTCGGGGTGTGGCTCATCACGCGGCGGCGTCGGCAGGTGAGCCTGGGAGGGCTGTTCGCGCTCGACTTTTTCGGAGCGCTCTTGGCGTTGTCGGCCTACGCCCTGATGTCGCTCGCGAACGTCGAGCAGGAACCTCGGCGTATGGACCTGGTGATGATGCTGGCCACGATGAGCCTGCTCACCGTGCGTGCAGTGATCATCCCGAGCACGCCACGTCACACCCTGGCCGTGAGCGGCGCGGCGTCGGTCCCCGGAATGATCCTCGCCTACTACATGGCGCAGCATGCCCCGCCCAGCACCATGGTGTTGCCCGCCTACGTGACCACAGGCTACGTGGGCGTGTGGACGGTGCTGGCGCTCGCTATAAGCGGTGTCGCTTCACACATCATCTACGGCCTGCGTGCCGAGGTCGCTCAGGCCCGCAAGCTCGGCCAGTACATGCTCGAGGAGAAGATCGGCGAGGGCGGCATGGGCCTGGTTTACAAGGCGCGGCACGCTCTCTTGCGACGCCCGACGGCCATCAAGCTGGTGCTGCCGGAGCGGGTCGGAGCGCTGGCGCTACGCCGTTTCGAGCGCGAAGTGCAGCTCACGGCCATGTTGACGCACCCCAACACCGTCAGCATCTACGACTACGGCCGCACGCCGGAGGGCGTCTTTTATTACGCCATGGAGTATCTGGACGGCATCGATCTGGAGGAGCTGGTCGATCGCTTTGGGCCACAGCCGAGCGGAAGGGTCGCTCACATCCTCCAGCAAGTCGCCGGATCGCTCGCCGAGGCACACGGCGTTGGCCTGGTGCACCGCGACATCAAGCCGGCCAACGTCATCTTGTGTGATCGCGGCGGAGTGCCCGAGACGGCCAAAGTGGTCGATTTCGGCCTGGTCAAGGACGTGAGCACGCTGGGCCGCGGCAGTCCAAGCCTGAGCAGCATGAACGCCATCATCGGTACCCCGCTCTATCTCGCGCCCGAGGCCATCGCCACACCGGACAGCGTGGATGGGCGCGCGGACCTGTATGCACTCGGTGCGGTCGGTTACTTCTTGCTCACGGGGCAACCTGTGTTCCTGGGCGGCTCGGTGGTGGAGGTGTGCGCGCAGCATCTACACGCCACACCGATCCCTCCTTCGCTGCGGCTCGGACAGCCGGTGTCACCTGCCCTCGAAACCATCTTGTTGCGCTGCCTCGCCAAAAAAGTGGAGGAGCGCCCGCAAACGGCGCTCGAGCTGTTGCATGAGCTGCGTGAAAGCCCCCTGGCCGGCTGGGGCCTGCTCGAAGCACGAGAGTGGTGGAAGCGCCATGGCGCGGAAGCGCGCGCGAGGCGCCGACCGGTTTCCGGCACGGGGGCTCGCCAACACGACACGATGCTGGTCGACCTGGCTTCGCGCAGGACGGAGAAGCTCGGGTGATCCCGGAGGTCGGCAGCTGCCCGCCGACGCTCAACCGAGATCGACTACCCAGGCCTCGTGAACGTGCTGTGCCACCACGGCGCGCCCGAGATTGATCCAGCTCTTGGCGCGGCGAAGCACTGCAGAGTCCGCCGTCACGACGTAGCCTGCGGCCGAAAGCAGCGGGTCCGGGTCCGGCACCAATTGAACGAGCACTTCGCAGCCGAAGATGGGTTGCAAGGCCTCGAAGCGAGCGCGCAGGCGGCCTGAGTTGGAGACGGGCGCGTCGAGCAGCACGCGCACGGCT
>DASQDA010000358.1:0-1826 GCA_035634435.1 Polyangiaceae bacterium | reverse complement strand
CCGCAGTTCCACGAGTTGTTGTCGTCGGCGCCGTCGCGGTTGTTCTCGCCGTTGGCCTCGTTGTGCTTCTCGTTGTAGCTGACCAGGTCCTGGAGCGTGAAGCCGTCGTGGCAGGTGATGAAGTTGACGCTGTTGTACGGCTTGCGGCCGTCGTTCTGGTACAGGTCGCTCGAGCCCGCCAGGCGCGTGGCGAACTCGGAGACGAGGCCGCCGTCGCCCTTCCAGAAGCGGCGCATGACGTCGCGGTAGAGGCCGTTCCACTCCGACCACCCCGGAGGGAAGTTGCCGACCTGGTAGCCGCCCGGCCCGACGTCCCACGGCTCGGCGATGAGCTTGACCTGCGACAGCACCGGGTCCTGGTGGATGATGTCGAAGAACGCGCCGAGCTTGTTCACGTCGTAGAGCTCGCGGGCTAGCGTGCTCGCCAGGTCGAAGCGGAAGCCGTCCACGTGCATCTCGAGCACCCAGTAACGCAGGCTGTCCATGATGAGCTGCAGCACGCGCGGGTGCTGCATGTTCAGCGTGTTGCCACAACCCGTGAAGTCCATGTAATAGCGGCGATCTTCCGGGGACAGGCGGTAGTAGCTTGCGTTGTCGACGCCGCGCATCGACAGCGTGGGCCCCAGATGATTGCCCTCGGAGGTGTGGTTGTAAACCACGTCCAAGATCACTTCGATGCCAGCGCGGTGCAGGTTGCGCACCATGGTCTTGAACTGAACGACCGTCGGAATGCCGCAGCGCACCGCGTAGCGCTCGTCGGGCGCGAAGAAGCTCAGGGTGTTGTAACCCCAGTAGTTGCTCAGGCCGCGTTCGAGGAGAAAGCCGTCATCCACGTGATGGTGCACGGGCATCAGCTCGACGGCGGTGACCCCCAGCGCGAGCAGGTGCTCGACCGCTGCATCCGAGGCAAGTCCCAGGTAGCTTCCCCGCAGCTGCTCCGGGACGTCGGGGTGGCGCTTGGTGAAGCCCTTCACATGCGCTTCGTAGATGAGCGTCTTATGCCACGGCGTGTTGGGGGCGCGGTCTTCCCCCCACGAAAACGCCGTCTCCACCACCTGGCCGAGCGGCGCATGCCCCGCGCTGTCCTGCGTATCGATCGCGAGGTCCTGCTCGGGAGCGTCTAGCTTGTAGCCAAACAGACGCGAATCCCACTGCGTGAAGCGACCCACCGCCTTGGCGTACGGATCGAACACCACCTTGGCGGGATTGAAGCGATGCCCGGCAGCGGGATCGTACGGTCCGTAAACACGATAGCCGTAAAGCTGGCCAGGCAGCACGTCCGGCAAGTAGACGTGAAACACCTGGTCGGTGCTTTCAGTCAGAACGATGCGTTGGGATTCGTGCCGGGCTGCTGGCGAATCGAACAAGCAAAGCTCGACCTTGGTGGCGTTCTCCGAAAACAGCGCGAAGTTGACGCCCGCGCCGTCCCAAGTTGCACCGAGTGGATAAGGAGCGCCTGGCCATACTCTCACCGGCGGAATGTACGCTGAGGTAGTCCTTGGTCGAGCAGTTTTCCCCACGAACGTTGTTACGTTTTTCCGCAGGTCAGACGAGCCGCTCTAGACCCGAGGAGTGAGAGCCATGGTCGCGCGGCGGCGCTCCGCGCGCCCCGCGGGCACCCGGCGACGCTCACAGGGCCGGCCGCTCGACGTGTGCATTTGCCACTCGCGTGGCGCAACGGCGCCGCTTCGCCGGTGCGCACCGAGCGCACTGCCGACGCACCGGGGCGGTGACCGACAACCAACAAGGACTGAAACGCTCGAGCTCGCAGAGGCGCCATGGGCGCTGCGCTTGCCGAGCATCAGCTGGCATACATTGTGCTTGAG
>DASQDA010000357.1:0-1504 GCA_035634435.1 Polyangiaceae bacterium | reverse complement strand
GCTTCCGCCTGTGCGTCGATGACGGCTTCACGCGCCGGAGCGAGCCAGCTGGAGCTCAAGTGACCCATCGTGCGCTGATCTTCGGGATCGAAGCTACGCAACGTCTGCACCTGGTCTCCGTAGAGCTCGATGCGCAGGGGTACCTCGCTGTTGGCGGGCCACACGTCCAGCAACCCGCCGCGCACGGCAAAGGTGCCGGGGTCCTCCACGACGGGGACCCTGGAGTAGCCCGCGTTGACCAGCGCCCGAGCGGTCGCTTGCACGTCCAGCTCGTCGCCAGCCGTGATGAAAACGCCGGCCTCGCGCAGCACCTGCGGAGCGGACACCCGCCGCACCAGAGTGGCTGCGGTGATCACCGCGAAGCGCCAGGGTAGCTCGCGCGCCAGGTGAAACAGCGCCGCTGCGCTGAGCATGCCAGCACGCCGATCCGCGTGAACGTCGGCGTAGGGCGTGGTCTCCGCCGGTGCAAACAGCAGCGGAGCCTGCTCCGGGCTCGACGGCATCGAGAGCTCGGGCGAGAGCGGCAAGCCGCGTGCGAGCGAGCTCAGATCGCCTACTGCGCGCCGGGCCGCGTCCGCGTCGGCTACCACCACCACGACGTGCGGGGCGCCGGCCAGCGCCAACGCGTGCGCCAGCAACTCGGGCGCGGCGCCATCGGCATCGGTGACGGGGTGGATCCCGGCTCGGGCCCGCACCTCTCGCGCAATGCGCGGGAGCGTTGCCATCGGCCGTTCCGTGGGCAAGGCGAGCCTCAGCGCTGGGTCGTCGAGGAGCTCGGAGGCAGACATGGGGCGCGCAGTGTTACTCCTCCGTTCGCAGCTCGGCGAGCGCAGCCAGCGCATAGTTCCTGGCCCTAAGGGCCCAGAGCCCTTCGGGGTGCGCCTCCAGGTGCTGGAGCAGCGCTGCGGCCGCCGGGGCAGGCTGCCCCATGCGATAAAGCAACACCCCGCGCGCCAGAAGCTGCGGGTAGTCGCCATCCCGGCGCGCAAGGGCGGCGACGTAACTCAGCCGCGCCGTGTCGCGGTCGAGCTCGGATCGACCCTCCGGATGCAGCAGCAGGGTGCGGTAGTAGACGCGGTAGTCCGACAGGGTCAGCCGCAGCAACGGCTCCTCACGGACTCCGACGAGCTCGGTCCAGCGCACGCGATAAAGCACGAACAGCTGCTGTTCGGAGAGCGCGAGCCGGCGGTCTGCGAGCCAGCCCACCACTCTGGCTTTGGCCTCGAAATTCCCGCCCAGCTCCTGGAGCTCCGCGTCGCGCCGGGCGGTCTGCTCGAAGCGCGCGAGCGCGGCCGCGAACAGCTGGGTCTGCACGGCGCGCAGCCGCGCTAGCTCGATGGCCCCACCCCGGCGCAGAAGCTCGCGGGCACGGCTGCGCACGTCCTGCTGAGCGCGCAGCGCGCGGTGAGCGTCACCCTGGAAGCTGGCCGCGCCGTGGCGACGCACCAGCTCGCCCACGGCGCGCGCATCGAACGAGAGCCCCGCCTGCTGCGCCTCGGCACCA
>DASQDA010000356.1:0-4790 GCA_035634435.1 Polyangiaceae bacterium | reverse complement strand
CTGCTGCAGAGCAAACAGCGGATTGCCTCGGCTGCGGCGCGCGGCCTCCTGCACGGCAGCGTCGTCGAGCGGCAACGAAGCGCGCAAGAGCTCGACCGTGGTTTCGGCAGGCAGGGGATCGATTTGAATGACGGTCCCATGCATCGCGTCGCGCAACTCCCGCAGGCGCTCTGCGGCCTGGGTACCCAGCGCGACGTCTTCGGAGCGGACGGTGCCCACCATCACGATGCGCTGGTCGGGCTCCTCGCTCAGAATGCGCTGCAAGCCTTCGAAGGTGGTGGGGGCCGCGTTGTGCAAGTCGTCGAGCCAGAAAAGCAACGGACGTCCGCCCGCGATTTTACGCAGCGTGTAACGGATGACCATCCGCCGCGTCTCGAGTGTGTCGAGAGCGAAGCGAATGCCAGTAGGGCCGACGGGTTGGTCGCTCATCGCGCCCATCGGGCGGAACCATTCCGCCGTACCGGCAACCCAGGCGCGTCCGTTCTTGTCGTCGCGCCGAACCTTCCAGCGATCGAGCAGCGATCGCTCGATCGCGCCGCGATCGACGCGCTCGAAGTTGTAGTAGTGCACCGCCGCGCCGAGCATGCCGTCGAGCGAGCTTCTGATCTTGCGGTAACGCGAGCGCAGGGGAACCATCAGGCCCTCTTCGTGCATCGTCTCACACAGCCATTCCGCAATGCGGCTCTTGCCGCCGCCGGCGGGCCCGACCAGCAGCACTAGTCGGTGCGGCGCGCCAATGCCCTGGATGGCTTCGTCACAGACGGCACGCAGCCGTTCGCGAACGTCGCGCCTGCCCACCAGCGGGCTGGGTCGAATGCTCAGCAGCCCCGGGGCACGCTCGGGCGCCTGTGCCAGATCCGGGTTTTGCGGACGCGGCCCTGTCGGACGCGTTTTCGGCGCTTCGGGCACGTTGCCACTGCGGGGTAACGTGGGAAAAAACCAGATACCCGGTTTGAACGCGGGCTCGAACTTCGCCCAATCGCGCCGGCAATCGGCCGCGAACTCCCAGCGGTCCCAGGGACGCTTGGCCAGCAGGCGCATCACGAAGCCGTCCACACCGCTCGGAATGTCGATGGTCGACACGAGCTTGGGCGGCGTCTCGAAAGCGTGCACGCGCAGGAGCTCACGCGACTCGCCGCTGAACGGCGGCCGACCTGCGAGCAGCCGGTAGAGCACACAACCGAGCGCGTACAGGTCCGTCGCACCGCAGACGTGGTGCATCTCGTGCTGAATCTGCTCGGGCGCCATGTAGCCCGGGGTGCCTGCGCCGGCGTGCGGAGCGATCTCCAAGGCCTTCGAGCCGTCGAGGCGCTCGTCGTGCCAATCTTGACGCAGCCACGCCAGGCCGAAGTCCAGGATGTGAACGTCTGGCGGCTCGTCGTCGCGACGCTCGACCAGCACGTTGGACGGCTTGAGGTCACCATGAACGATGCCGCGCGCATGTGCGTGGGCGAGCGCCGAAAGGATCCGGTCCGTGACCGCCCAGACCAAAGGAAACGTCACGCGGGTGTGCGCCAGGTCGTGCAAGGAGATGCCTTGCACGAGCTCCATGGCCAGGTACGGCGAGCCGTCACGTAGCTGTCCGAAATCGGTGGCCGCAACGATGTTGCGGTGGTCCAAGGCGGCGAGCGCGCGCGCCTCCTTGTAGAACCACATCAGGTACTCGTTGACGAGATTGCCCGGCGGCGGAATGACGCGCTTGAGCGCCACGAGTTGGCCGTTCGATTGGTCCCGGCAGCGGTACACGATTCCCATGCCGCCCTCGCCGAGCAGGCTCAGGACCTCATACCGGTTGGCGATCACCTGCCCGGGGAGGACCGGCGCGCCAGCGGGAGAGGCAATCACCGGAGCGGCGCTCAGCACTTTGGCGGCCGAAGGAATGCTGGGCGGAGCGCTGTCTTCGAGTAACGGAGCCGAGAGGATCTCCTGATCGCTCACCGCCGCTGGATCCGTCAAACGGCCGTCGTCGTCGACCTCGCTCACAGCGCCTTCGGGACCCAGAAGCAGCTCGCCGTCCAACCGCTCACGCAGCGCGACGCTACGCCGCTCTTCCGAAGCTTCGGCGCGCTCACCCGCGGTAGGGTTCTTCGCTTTGCTCGCCTCAGCCATCGCCCTGCGCGAGTCTAGTACGTCGGAACTCGCACGCATTCCCCATTCAACCTCTTAGGGCTCCGAATCCTGCCCGCTAGTAGCGAGCCCGAAGTGATGACTATGCATGCCGACCCTGACATCGATGTCAGCCGGTCCACGTAGGAGCGCGGTGGAAACGGTTGCCGGCCACGACGCCGGGAGCCGGCTAGCGTGGCGTCGTTGCGGGTTGCAGTCGGGCTACAACGTCGGAAAGCTGCTTTCAATCGCGCACTTGGCGGCGACTGGCGCGGCAAGGGCGGCGCGAGTACCCTCTGCCGCGCCATGCCGACTTCCGCCGAACTTCGTGACCCGCCGCTCTCGACCCGTGATCCTGAGATCGCCCGCCTCATCCGGGAAGAAGAGATCCGTGAAACCGTCAAGCTACGTTTGATTCCCAGTGAGAACTACGCTTCGCGCGCGGTGCTCGAAGCGAGCGGCTCGGTTCTCACCAATAAGTATTCGGAGGGATACTCCGGAAAGCGCTATTACGAGGGCCAGCAGCTCATCGATCAGGTGGAGGACCTCGCTTGCTCACGCTTGCGGACCCTGTTCGGCGCAGAGCACGTGAACGTTCAGCCGTATAGCGGTAGCCCCGCCAACCTCGCGGTGTACCTGGCCTTTTGCGAGCCCCACGATCCGGTCATGGGCTTGGCCTTGCCCGCCGGCGGACATTTGACGCACGGCTGGAACGTCAGCATCACGGGCAAATATTTCAAGAGCGTCGGTTATGGCGTTTCACGCGACGACCACCGCATCGATTTCGCCGAGGTCCGTCGGCTCGCGCTCGAGCACAAGCCGAAGCTTTTGTGGTGTGGCACGACCGCGTATCCACGAATCGTCGAGTTCGACCGCTTCCGCGAGATCGCCGATGAAGTGGGCGCCAAGCTATGTGCCGACATCAGCCATATCTCGGGCTTGGTGGTAGGCGGTGTGCATCCGTCGCCGGTAGGCATCGCCGACATCGTGACGAGCACCACCCACAAGACGCTGCGCGGCCCCCGCGGCGGCATGATTCTGTGCCGCAGCGAGTATGCCAAAGCCATCGATCGAGCGGTGTTCCCCGGACTGCAGGGTGGCCCGCACAACCACACGACGGCTGGCATCGCCGTCGCCGCCAAGGAGGCGAGCACCCCCGAGTTCAAGCAGTACGCCGAAAACGTCGTGGCGAATGCCAAGCGGTTGGCGGACGGCTTGCTGGGCCGAGGGCTCTCCTTGGTGACTGGCGGCACCGACAACCATCTGATCTTGATCGACTTGACGAGCCGGAACGTGTCCGGAAAGATCGCAGCCCGGGCGCTCGATCGAGCGGGCATCGTCTGCAACTACAACTCGATCCCATTCGATCCTCGCAAGCCCTTCGATCCTTCAGGCATTCGAATCGGCACGCCGGCCATCACCTCGCGGGGCATGGGCTCCGCGGAAATGGTCAAGCTCGCCGAGTGGATCGATCGCGTGGTGCGCGCTCCCGATGACGACGCGCTGATCGAACGCGTCGCTGCGGAAGTGAAGGAGACCTGCAGTGGGTTTCCGCCGCCTGGCATCCCCGTAACCTGAGGCTGAGCATGACCGACCCCGTGTCTGCGGAGTGGATGAGCCGTGCCGAACGCTACCTGCCAGGCGGCGTGAATAGCCCGGTGCGAGCCTTCCGCGCCGTGGGTGGCGGACCAGTGTTCGTCGAGCGCGCGCTCGGGTCCAAGATCTACGGGGTCGATGGCCGCGAGTACGTCGACTACGTTGGCTCGTGGGGACCCGCCATCCTGGGCCATGCCGCCGCAAGCGTCGTTGCAGCAGTGCAGAAGGCGGCCAGCAACGGACTTTCCTTTGGCGCTCCGACGACCCTGGAGGTCCTCTTCGCCGAGCGCTTGGCCGAACGTTTCCCGAGCCTCGAGATGATGCGCTGCGTGTCGAGCGGCACGGAAGCCACCATGAGCGCTTTGCGGGTGGCGCGTGGCTTCACCGGCCGTGACGTCATCGTCAAATTCGATGGCGCCTATCATGGGCACTCGGACGCGCTGCTCGTCCAGGCCGGCAGCGGCGCGGCCACCTTCGGCAACCCGGACTCGGCCGGCGTTCCTGCCAGTGTCGTGCAGCACACCGCCAGCGTCGGCTACAACGATAGCGGCGCGCTGCGCGCTCTCTTCGCGCAGCGCGGCGCAGAAATCGCCGCGGTGATCGTCGAACCGGTAGCCGGTAACATGGGATGTGTCCCGCCCGCTGTCGGCTTCCTGGAGACGATCGTCGAGCTGTGTCGCGCTCACGGCGCGCTGAGCATTTTCGACGAGGTGATGACGGGCTGCCGCTTGGCCGCTGGCGGCGCTCAAGAGCTCTACGGGATCCAGCCCGATCTCACCTGTCTAGGCAAGGTCGTGGGCGGCGGCATGCCGCTCGCTGTCTACGGTGGACGGCGCGACGCCATGGGACGCGTGGCGCCGCTCGGCCCTATCTATCAAGCGGGCACGCTCAGCGGCAATCCATTGGCGGTGAGCGCGGGTCTGGCAACGTTGCACGCGCTCGACGCGGCCGCGTACCCGAAGCTCGAGGCGACGAGCGCGGCCCTGGCGGAGGGGCTGTCGAGAGTGCTCCGCGACGCGGGCGCACCGGCTGTGGTTCAGCGGGTCGGCTCGATGCTCACGGTGTTTTTCAGCCAGGGACCCGTTCGT
>DASQDA010000355.1:0-3378 GCA_035634435.1 Polyangiaceae bacterium | reverse complement strand
CGCCGCGCCGCTGCGGCGTCGGTGCGCGATCGAGACGAAGAGCGGAAAGGTCCGTGGAAAGCTGATCGGGCATGGGCTGACCTCCGGTTACGGACGGCGCAGGGCTAGCACGGGCGGCCCCCGCTGTCCGGGCCGTCTGCGGCTCCGGGCTTCCGCTCGTATCACAAAGCATCGGCGCTGCCGAGTGGAGCACGCCGGGCATCAGCGCTGTGGTATGGATCCCACGGCGTCGGGGTCATGCGCAATCCGCTCAATCTGCGAAACACGCCAGGGACGGGACCTTACGTCGCGACCTACGTCGAGAACTCGTTCGCCGAAGAGAACCCGTTCCGGACGCGTGCCCGGCGCAACGTCGACCCATGGCCGAGCTTCCTGCAGGCGCGTGCCCGCATGCTGCCGGCTCCTTACTACCCGTCGCGACCGGCGGTGGTCGAATGTTATTACCGCTGCTGGGAAATCGCGTTTGCGAACCTCCGGGCTGCGACGGACGAGAACGGCTTCGTGTCCGACTACTCGTCCACCATGTTCGGCGACTGCCTGTTCATGTGGGATTCGGTGTTCATCACGCTGTTTGGCCGCTACGGCGATCGCGCGTGGTGTTTTCAAAACACACTGGATAACTTCTACGGCAAGCAACACCCCGACGGCGGCATCTGCCGTCAGTTCAGTGAAGGTGACGGTAGCGAGTACTTCGCGCGCTTCGATCCGGCGGGCACGGGCCCCAATGTCCTGGGCTGGAGTGAGTGGGAGTATTATTTGGCCACTCAGGACGAGTCGCGCCTGGGTGAGGTGTTTCCGGCGTTGGTTGCCTACGGGCAGTGGTACCGACGCTATCGGACCTGGCCGAACGGCAGCTACTGGGGGACCGGCTGGGCCAACGGTATGGTCAATCAGCCGAGAACCCCCGCAGGCGCGCACCAGTGGTTCGACCATGCGCACCGCACGTGGGTCGATACCAATCTGCAGCAGGTGCTGGCGAATCGCATCGTCTTGCAGATGGCCGAAGTGCTCGGGCGTCAGAGCGAGGTCCGCGACGTGGCCGAAGAAAACGCCCTGCTGATCCCCTGGATCAACCAGCATTTGTGGGACGAGACCACCGGTTTTTACCACGACCTGGAGCGCAATCAGGCGCGCATCACCAGCGTCAAGACGATTGGCGCTTACTGGGCGCTGCTCGCCGACGTGGTGCCAAAAGAGCGCCTCGGCCGCTTCGTGGCGCACCTGGAGAACGCCGCCGAGTTCAGTCGGGTGCATCGGGTGCCGAGCCTCTCGGCCGACACCGCCGGCTACGACCCGGACGGCGGGTTGTGGCTCGGAGGCGTGTGGGCGCCCACCAACTACATGGTGCTGCGCGGCCTGACGCTCCAGGGTTACGATGCGCTGGCGAGCGAGATTGCCCTCAACCACTACTTCAACGTCATCGAGTGCTTCGAAAAGACCGGCAGCGTGTGGGAGCACTTGGCGCCGGACGCGCGAGCTGAAGGCCGCGGCCGACGTGATTTCGTGGGCTGGACAGGCATCACGCCGATCGCCGTCCTGTTCGAATACGTGTTCGGGTTGCGACCTGACGCCGCTCGTTCGCGGCTCGTCTGGCAGCTAACTTCGACGGATGAACTAGGCGTCGATCGTTACCCCTTCGGCCGCGCCGGGTGGCTAGACCTGCACGTCCTGTCGCGCTCGAGCCTGAGCGAGCCGCCTGTCGTCGAGGTGCGCAGCAACGTGCAGCTCGAGCTGGAGGTGCGCTGGGCTGGCGGCAGTGAGACGCGGCGCATCGTGCCAAAGACGGCAAACGAATCATGACCGCGCGGGTGTGGATCGACGGCCAGGCACGCTCGACCTCCGAGGCGCACGTGAGCGTGTTCGACCGCGGGTTTCTCTACGGCGACTCGGTTTTCGAAACCCTGCGGACCTACGGGGGGCGCCCCTTCGCGCTGGAGCTGCATCTCGACCGGCTGGAACGCAGCGCCCAGCGCGTGTTGATCCCGATGCCGGTGACGCGGGCCGTGCTGCGCAACGAGGTCGAGAGCGCCGTCGACGCGGCTGGCTACCCGGAGAGCTACGTGCGGCTGATGTTGACCCGAGGTCAGGGCACTTCATTGGGTCTCGATCCGGCGCTGTCGGAGCGTCCGCTGCGGGTGTTGCTGGTTCAGCCGCTTTCGCCGCTGCCTGCCCTGAAATACGAGCAAGGGATCGCGGCCATCACGTTTCACGCGCAACGCGTGGGCGACGGTACGCAGGCTGCTGGAGCAAAGCTCGGTAATTACCTGGTCGCGGTGCTGGCGACGCATGCCGCGCGCGAGCGCGGCGCCGCGGAAGCGCTGCTGGTCGACGCTGAAGGCCGCCTGCTCGAGGGCGCGACCTCGAACCTATTCGCGGTCGCTGCCGGGCGCTTGGTCACCCCGCCCGAAGAGCTTGGGATCCTGTCGGGTATCACGCGCGCCTACGCGTTGAGGGCTGCCGCGGCACTGGGGATTGCAGTGGACATTCGCCCGTTGTGGGTGAGCGAGCTCGCGAAGCTGGACGAGCTTTTCATCTCGTCCTCGATTCGCGAGCTCTTGCCGGTCGTTCGCGTCGACGAGCAGGATATCGGTCAGGGGGCGCCGGGCCCGATTACGCAGCGCTTGACCAGCGAGCTCCGGCGTCTGGTGCGCGCTTAGCGACCCCGTTACGCTGAGCGACGGTCATCCAGAGCTTGGCGCCCCGAGCTCGCCGCTAGCCGCTGCGGCCTGGGTGCTCGCTGCGCCGATCGGGATCTGAAGCTTGCCCTGACCTTGCATCGCGAGAGTGGCGATTGCCTTGTCGAAGAAGCCGCGCAGGAAGGGCACCTCGTGCGGCGGGTCCGTGATGAGCCCGGCCGATTCGACGCGCTTCAGCGTCGCCACCACCTCCAGCGCGCGCACCTCGCCCTGCGTCGCCAGCACACTCAAGGCAGCATCCTTCATCAGCCGTACCAGGCCAGCTCGCCGCTCGGGTTGAAAGTAGCGGTCGGTGGCCGCGTTGACTGCTTCCTCCAGGCTCTTGCGAAAGTCCTCGGGATTGGGCTCCTGACCGGGGCTCAGATGCTTGCCAGCCTCGGCGAGCATTTCGTCGACCGCAGGCCGATCGGGCATCCAGCCGCGAAACTCGGGGAGCATGTGCAAGGCCACGGAATTCTGGGCCATCTCCTTGGCGTCCTCGTCTGCGAGCTCGAGGCCTTCCCCGTCGAGCGGGTGGGGCTCTTCCGTCTCGGGAACGGGGGTCAAAAGCTCACGCGCGCTCGTGAGGCCTAGCGGCTCGGGGATACCGCGCGCCTTCTGCTCGCTCCGCGCGCGAGCGATGCGCCAGCGAGCGTACGTGACCGGCACGCGCACGGGCTCGAGCCCGGACAGTGCGGCTCGC
>DASQDA010000354.1:0-2397 GCA_035634435.1 Polyangiaceae bacterium | reverse complement strand
TCCCGCTTCCAACGTTGGCGCCTGCGAGGCCAGCGGCACCGCCGTGGGCCGCGCCGCCGCCACCGGCGTCGCCAGCGGCGCCCTCGCCAGCCGCTCCAGCTGTCGACGAGCCGCCGATGGCCAGGGTCCCACCGCTGCCTGCCGTGCCGCCGCTGCCTGCGGCAGCGGTACTGCCCGCCACTCCGCCGCTGCCACCTGCCGCGCCGCCGCTGCCGTCTGTCCCGCCGTTGCCGGGCGCTGCTTTCCACTCCTTGATGCCGACGCTGATCGTCTGAGCCAAAAGCTGGCGTCCCGCCAGGTTCAGGTGGGTAGCGTCCGTGAAGTACTGCGCCTTCTTGTTCAAGAAGACCGGCCACAGGTCGATGACGCGCAATCCGAGCTCAGTGGCGACCGAGCGCGACTGCGTGTTCACCTGCGCGTAGATTGCATCGGTGGCAGCCCCGTCGCGCGGGATTGGCGTCGCAATCAGAATGGCTGGTTTGCTGGCGAATCCCTGAATCCTGGCAATGAGCAGACGGAAGTCGGCTGGAAAGTTGCTGATCGGTCGGGTGGAGAGAGCCTCGTGATAGCCGAAAGGTCCGAGGATGAGCACGTTGGGGCCGAACTGCTCCGCCTGGATGAGCTCGTTGCTGGTGATGACTGGGTCCACGACGCCCGCGGTCCTCACCGTCAAGACGCTGCCCTTGGCGACGCCGAAGTTACCGATGCTGTAGCTCGTGCCAGCGCCGAAGATGAATCCCCCGCCATCGGGGTGGGTCTTGGTCGTGTCCTTCTTGAAGTCGGAATCCAGAAGCGGACCAATGAGCTCGGGATACTCCGGGTCGTTCTCCCGGTGCAGGCTATGCGTTGTTTGCTCGCCCACGAAGGCCACTTTGGTTTGCGCCCGGGCCGGGAGGGCGCTGACCCACACGCCGCACACCAGCAACGTAGCCGCCAACAATCGTTCGAGTCTCATTCGGATGTAGGCCTTTCGCCCTATCGAAGTGCTTATAGAAAAGGGAGCGCGCGGAGCACTCTCGTGGCACCGAAGAAGTCAGTGTACTCTCATCGGTGTTCTATATCGATTGGGGGCAATTTACGTGTGAGACTGCAGCAGCGTCGCAAAGCTGCAGCACTGCGGTTCCTGTCGCGTGGGCCAGAGGGAGCGAGGCAGAAAGCCGCCACCCAGCGGCGGTGCAAACGGCTCGCCCTCGCGAAGATCGTGGCGGGCGGCGCTCTAAGTGAGTGTCGCCAACCGCAGGAGGCACACACCATGATTCACACGAAGGCCAAGGCATGCGCGGGTTTGATCATCGCGATGTTTCCGTTCTCGTGCGCGCAGACCCCGGGCGAAGACCCGGTGGGCGCTAGCGGCTCAGCCATGATTTACGGCAGCACCGATGTTTACGAGCGAATCGACTACAGCGATGTCGACTGGGCGTCTCGCGCTGCCGAGTTCAGCCTTGCCGTGTTCGATGCTTCGGCGCTCGACGAGTCAGACCCGAACAACATCCGCTACAGGTCCAGCTGGACCGTGGCCAGTCGGCTACAGACCAGCTGGGGCAGCCCGCTGTGCGAGGGAGAAGCGTTCGCCTCACAGCCCGCGCGCTCTGCGTGCAGCGGCGTGTTGATCGCGGAAGATCTCGTGCTGACCGCCGGGCACTGCACCAACGGCTGCGGGGATGTCAGGTTCGTGTTCAACTACGAGCTCACCAGCTCAGGCACGTTGCCGACGCTCACTCAGGACGACGTCTACCGTTGCGATACCACCGTGGCGGAGCACGACGACCGCACGGGTCGCGATCTCGACTACGCGATCGTGCGCTTGACGCGGCCCGTGGTCGGCAGGCGCCCGGCTCCGATTCGGTCGAGTGCAGAGCCGCTCGAGGTGGGAACGCCAGTAGTGATGGCCGGATACCCCTGGAGAATGCCGCTCAAGATCGCCGACAATGCTGCTGTTCGCAGCAGCCAGGCAAGCGGCGGCTACTTCGTGACCAATCTGGATGCTTTCGAGGGCAACTCCGGGGCAGGGGTGTTCCAGGCGAACAACAAGGAGCTGCTCGGGATCTTGGTCCGAGGTGACGCCGACTTCGTGTTCAACGACAGCTGCTATAGTTGGCATCGCTGCGATGACGACGCCTGCCGCGGAGAGGACGTGATGTACGTGCATCACGCCATCCAAGACGCCTGCACCAAGATCGACGCCAGCTTCTGTCCCTGAGCAACGAACAAGCGAGCACAAACGAGGTAGAGCGGACCTGGCCAGATCAGAGCGGAGTTTCGGCTGAGCGTGAGCCCGTCACCCTTGAGGGGAGCGACGACGGCGAGGCGAGCCCTGGAGCCAGTGGCCCTGGAGGGGCCAATGGCGAGCACAAACAAGGTAGAGCGCACCTGGCCAGATCAGAGCGGAGTTTCGGC
>DASQDA010000353.1:0-13934 GCA_035634435.1 Polyangiaceae bacterium | reverse complement strand
GTAAAGGGCCCCGCCCCGTTGACCGCCCAGCACAGCGGAGCCGCCTGCACGACCGAACGCCTTCTGTTGCCAAGTGCTCGCGCCACCCAGGTTATCCGAATGACAGATGATGCACTGAGGCACACACACCATCTCAGGGATCGCATCGAAGATGTAACCGGTGTACTCGGGCCTGGCGTTCGCGAGCGGAGCGGCGAGCAGCACGCTCGCGAGCGCCGCCAAGGCCAAACCACGCCGCACGAGCGCTGCGCCGCGAGCGCTCACTGTGGAAGATGTCGTCGTTGCGTCGAACATGAAGGAGCTCACAGGTACACGTGGAGCTGCCCAAGCAGCTGTTTGTCGTTGCGCAGGATGGCGTCGAAGCGGAAGTCGAAGTGCGGCAGGAAGAACCACTGGAAGCTGAGCCAGGCGCCGGGCTCCGGCAGGCCCTGACCCTCCGTGCGTGAGGGACAGGTCAGAGCGTCCACGCAGGGTCTTCCTGGGACGCGCCCTTGGTCCCGCAGCTCGCCCGTGCCCATCAAGTGGAAGCCCTGAAAGGGCTCGACATCGAGCTGGACGAAGCCGACGTACCCGGCGCTGGTGCGCGAGCGCAGCAGCGCGTTGGCCTCAATCAAGACCGACACCGACTCCGAAGGTGCCGTGCGCGCGAAGACGCCGTGCGCCTGCCGAATCACCGCTTTGCCATCGGGCAAAATGCGGTCTTCCGCGGCGCGCGTCACCAAGCTGCTGATGCCCACCACCGCCATGGGGTCGAGCGTGTACTCGAGGAAGCCGGAGTAACCCCGCTCACGGAACTTGTCGGGGTTCACCTGGTAGTTGCCGGCAATGGCCATCAGCTCGAAGCGCATGCTCTCGAAGCTCATGTGGAGCGCAACGCCATGTTGCTGATCGGAATCGCGGTCAGTGCGCGTGTTCTCGCGCACCCACATCACGTGCTCCGACATGCGGATACCGAACGGCAAGTGGATACGTCCCGCGCGCAGCAAGTGCGCTCCGGCGCCGAAGTCCCAGCCCACCCAGTGCGTGCGCGAGATGGCGTTGTAGCCCTCGCCCTGATTCGACGTCACCTGAGCGGGACGCGCGTGCGGTGAGCCCACGGGCACCTTGGCGACGCCCAAGCTGGCGGAGAGCCGCAGGTGCGCGCCGATGCGAGCCTGACCGTAAAGGTCGATCTGCATGGGGAAGAAACTGGTCTTGTCCGAGCTGGCATCCGGACGGTGGATCGTCGCCAGACGCACGCTGCCGCCGAGCAGCAGCGCCTCGCTGGGCGGCAACAGACCGAAGAGCGGCCCGGTAAGCGGATTCATACCGTCGAACGGGGACGGCTCTTCCGTCACCGGCTCGCTCGTTTCTGCGGATTGCTCCTCGGCAGCCTCGGCTGCGTCGGCTGCGTCGGTAGCTGCCGCAGCCTCCGCGGGCTCGGCCGGCGTCTCTGCTGAAACAGCATCCTCGCCCGCTTCCTCTTCCTCGCCTTCTTCTTCGTCGCCTTCAGCGGCTGGCCGCGCTGCTTTTCCGGACGCTGCTTGCGCGATGGCTCGCGCAACGCGGCGCTCCTCGCGCGCGGCGCTCTTGGGAGAGCCGCCCCACTTGGTGCTCAACGCCTCGTACGAAATCGCATGCCCGTAAAGCGTCAAGAGCTCGCCACCGGAAGGGTCCGTGTGGCAGCCGGCACAGTTCGTATAGCCGTGACGGATCATCCAGGGGTAGGCCTGCGCTGGCTTCGTGGCGAGCAGCAGCAGCACACACGTTACGAGCGTGGCAGCCGCACAGATCAAGGAGCGGGGGACTACGAGCGGCGCTCGTGCACCCCGGCGGTTGATGCGCATGAAGCGACTCTTCAATTTATGGGAGGGCGGTGTCAATCTCGGCAAACACTACACTAGCGATCGACGATCGGACCCCGATTTTTTCGACAGCTCCAGCGCGCGAGGCCCGGAATGGAGCTGCAGTATCCGCGTCGCGTCTGAACGTGCTTTCCGCGCTGCGCCGTCACCCCGCTGACGCCGCAAACCGCATCGCTGCACGACGGCAAGGCTGCTCGGATACACGTGAACGCACACGAGCGCTCCAGCGGTCTAGCGGCGACCGACGCGGACGGAGACGCCATGGCTTCCCGCGGCGACGCACAAAAAAAGGCGGCAAACAGCGTTTGCACGCTGCTGCCGCCTCTTCGATGTCGAGCCCCGCAACGGCCCGACGTGCCAATCAGCTTTCGCGAATCTTCATCTTGTCGACGGTGATGGTCACCTTCGGCTCGACGCAAACGCCCATCTTGCAGATCTTCTCCACACCGAAGTCGGTATATTTGAAGGAGAACTTGGCTTCCTTGACCAGGTAGTCGGAGCCCATACGGCAAGCCGCGTACTTGACGGTCACGGGCTTGGTGACCCCGTTCAGCGTGAGGTTACCCTCGACCGTGCCGTCGACCTTCTCCTTGTCGCCAGGCATCTTGAGCTTGCTCTTGTCGACGACCAGCTTGGCCGTTGGGTGCTTGTCGACCTTGAAGGCCTCACGGGTGTGCTTGTCGCGAAGACCCATCTTGACGTTCGTGAGCTTGCTGATGAAGACGAGCTTGCCCCCCTCGTCCTTCACGTCCAGGTCGTGCGACTCGCCCGAGAATGCACCGAGAGCAGGCTTTGCTTCTCCTTCAATCTTGTAGTGACTCTTGTCGATACAGCGGAAACCTCGCGGACCGGCAAGAGCAACGGTGGTGAGTGAGAGGGCAGCGGCGGCGAAGGCAATACGGCGAAACATGCGGGGGTCTCCTTTGATGAAACGAGTCAGGGCGAGGTCAACGGCGAACTTGCGATTCGACGGGTCAGTGGATCCACTTATTCAGGTCTGACGAGAATCTCGCCAGTACCATGTTGTAAGGGTCTTTACTAAGCGGATTTGGCTCAAAATAAAACTGCCTGGGCGCGGTGCCGTGGGCTTCATTCTGACTTACGGCCAGAGACCGGAAACCTTCCCGGAGCTTTGATCGTCAGGGCAGAATCATTTTTTTTGCGGGCACAAGGCAGTTTTCTCGCTCACATGCACGGAAGACGGCCCGGCGGCTCGCGCGGCGCGCCCATCCCACGGGAGGATCAGCTCCCCGCCCTCAGCACGTAACTGACCGCACGGCGCCGGGCGCCGGTGAGCGGCCAGTCGTAGGAAACATCGCTCTCGAGCTCCCAGCCAGCGGCTTCCGGCGGCGTCCCTTGGGCGAGCAGCACCCACACGCGCCGACGTGCCAAGCGCGCTCCTTCAGCCAGCCACTCGGCCGGTGGGAGCGTGGCCCGGGAGACAGCTACGTCCACACAGCGTGGGGGTAGCGCCTGGGAGCGGGCTCGCGTCACCACCACGCTCGTCAGCGCCAGGTGACCCACGACACTCCGCAGGAACGCCACGCGTTTATCCTTCGGTTCGACCAGGTTGAAGCGAAGGTCAGGCATCAACAGAGCGAGTGCCAGGCCGGGGGCACCCACTCCGGAGCCCACGTCAATCCACGTTTCGTTGCGAGCAGCGCTGGAAGCTCGCGCCAGAGCCGCCGCGTCGGCGACGAGTAGATCTATCAGCTCTTCGGCCGAGCGTGCGGCGGTCAGATCAATCCGCTGGTTCCACTCCTGCGCACGCTCTGCCCAGAGCACGATGCGCGAACCCAAAGTCCCGCCGAACGCGTGCGGTTCCGCGGCCTCACGCCCGAAGCTCACCAGCACGCGTTCGACCAACTCGGCAAGCAGGGACGATGGGACCACGGCAAGCTTATAGCCCGCTCCGAGCCCCGGCGAGTCGGCTCGCAAGGTCGGATGGTCAGGGACCAGGCACGGGTGTAGAAGGGTCGGTTGATGCACCCGGCCCTTGGCATCCCGCTAGACGCGCTCGAGCGCTTGGTCGAGACAGCTACGGGGACACCGGCGCCCCTGCAGCTCGAGGAGATCGTGGGCGGCGCCTCCGTGCGCCGCTTCTTTCGAGTTCGTACGGCCGACCGCGGGAGTATCATTGCGATGTACGCTCCGGCCCAGAGCCACGAGATCGTCAAACCGCCCCAGTCGGAACGGCAATGGCCGTTCCTCGAAGTGCGCGAGCTGCTGGCGGCACACGGCGTGCGGGTCCCCGCGCTCGTCGCCTCCGCTTGCGAGCACGGCCTGGTGCTCGTCGAGGATCTCGGCGAAACGCTGGCACAGCACCTGACGCGGCATCCTCACGATCGCGAGCATCTCTACAAGACGGCGGTGGCGGACCTGGCCCGAGCGCAACGCGCGCTATGCCCCCTGCCCGCGGACTCCGTCGTGCTGGAGCGCGGCTTCGACGAGGAGCTCTTGTTCTGGGAGCTGGAGCACTTCCGCGAGTGGGCTCTCGAAGCCCGCGGTGTGGAGCTCGGCGCGTCCGATCGCCGTCTGTTCGACCGCGCCGCTTCCCACCTTGCCCAGACGATCGCGAGCTGGCCGCGCGGGTTCGTGCACCGCGATTATCAGAGCCGAAATTTGATGGTGGTGCGTGATGAAGGCCAGCGGCTGGGTCTGGGCTGGATCGACTTCCAGGACGCTATGCTCGGGCCGCGCATTTACGACATGGTGGCGTTGCTGAGTGACAGCTACCAGAGCTTCTCCGAGGAGTTCGTGGAGGCCAGGCTGGACGAGTTTGCGGCCGCGCTGCAGCTGGACGCCCAGCAACGCTTGCTGATCGGCCGTGAGTTTCGCCTGGTGACGGTGCAACGCAAGCTGAAGGACGCCGGGCGTTTCGTGTTCATCGAACGCAAGCACAAGAACGCGAGCTTCCTCGGCTTCGTCGAGCCCACGGTGCGCAAAGCACAGCGCGCCCTCGATCGACTTGGCGACGACGAGCTGCTGGCAGAGCTGTCGGTCTTGCTGCAGCGACTGTTTCCGCGCGCTGCTTGAGCCAGCAGCTCAGACCGCGGTAACGACGCCCGAAATGGCTGGCGGCGGTGGCGGCGCATCCGCATGCAGCTCCACCCATTCGTCCTGCCAGTCCGTATCGAAGGGTTGCAGCCAGCTGCGCAGCGGCAGCCCCTGCTCCCTTCCCACGTCACGCACGACGCTGACGCTGCGGTCGAGCTCGCCGAGCGCAAGGTCCACGTACGCGTAGCGAAGACCCAGGCCGCCCCCGACGACGGCGCCCGCACACGCCCGGCGCAGCGCCGCGTCGAGCCTGTCCTCGAGACCGATGCGCTGCGCGTGCCGAGCTTCGAACGAACCACTCGCTTCGTATTTCAAGTGGAAGAAGCGCTCTGCGTGGCGCGAAAAGCGCACGGAGGAGAACGACGCGCCCTCGAGGTAGCACTTGAGAAGCTCTGGCACGCAGGTGGTCGTCATCAGTAGATCGTCCTGTGCAGGCCAATCGACGCGCGGCTCGGGCTCGAGCTCGAACAGCGTCCAATCGGGGTCGGACGGCGTTGCCCACGCCGGTGCGCGCGGCAGCTCCGCGTGAAGCCCACTGCTAGCCGCGTCGATAGTAGCCACCAGCTCGCTCAACGGCAGCGCGTTGTCTGCCTCTGAGGCGCCACCCACGACGCGGAGCGGTCCACCGCGGGCCACCGGCGCGACGTCCACGCCGCCTATCCAGTCATGCGCACGGCGCTCGCCAAGCAGCCCCCAGACCAGCTCCTCGGCGGCGACCTGCTCCTCGTCGCACGCCGTGCCACCGGGCAGGTAGAGCACGACGTCGAGCAGATGCCCCCGACCGAAACCCACGCGCACACGCGCTCGGCCAAGGTCGACGCCCAGCGTCCGCTGAATGCGCGCCAAGAGCGGGGTGAGCGGCGAGCCAGGACGACCAGCGCTGAGCGAGGTGCCGATGGGTGCGCGCGCCACGATGCGCTCGACCAGCGGGCATAGTCCGCGAACGTCCGAGCGCACCACCAGGCCGGCGTCTGCCGACCACTCGGCATCCAGCGCTGGGTCGATGGCTTGCAGCGAGGCGCGCCACCAGCTCAGGTCCGGCTGACAGTCGCCGGCGGCCGCGAACATGTGCTCGATGTGAGCGTCGAGCGCCGCGAGCTTGCGCTGCTCTCGCTCGTCGTAGCCAGCGAATCGCACGCGCACGTGGGCACTTTACTGCACGCTCTTCGCGCTTGCCAAGCCTTTGCTGAGGGTGGCGCCACGGGAGCACCGGATGGACGCGGCGTGCACGTCCGCTCGCTCCGTGAGCGTCGCCACGGGTGCGCGAAGGTCGTAGAGCGTGAGGCGTCCCCAGTAGGGATGCGGCTGTCCAAACACGCGCTGGGCTTCGAGGGATGCCAGAAAGCGAGCATCGTCGTAGCCGCCTTTGCGACGTCGGCCCGCTTCCTCGAGCGTACGGCTGAAGTCGACGAGATGGCGGATATCTTTTTCTACGATGTATTCAGGAAGGCGACCCGCCACCGCGTACCCGTAGATGGAGTTATTGACGAGCCCATCCAGGTTGATGACGCGCCCTCCCTCGTAGTAGCCGACGATGCCGGAGTTCCAGCTTCCGACACGCCCGGTGAGCGGCGCTCGGCCGAGGAAATGGCCTGCTTGTAACAAGCTCGCATGATGCGGCCACGGTGCACGACCGGTGTCGAGGAAAGGTTCCTTCAGCCACCCGATCACGACAGCAAGGCCCGCAGCCAGCAGGCCTGCGGTCAGCGAGCGGACATCCCGCACGAGGGGCGCTGTCCTCAGCTCCCAACCGCTGACGCAACAGACCGCAGGAACGATCAGTGTGCTCGAGTACCAGGGCTGTACGTAGCCGCTCCGCGCGTAGACGACGACGTACCCCACCAGAGCCGCCCACGCGCCGAGGCGCGTCTGCCCCGCGCGAGTGAGAGGCGAAAGGCCGCCCAAACGCTGACTGCGAAGCAACGTGAACGCCACGAAACAGAGAACCAGCAGGCCCGAGTAGCCGAGTAGATCGAGCAGCAAGCGCAGGGGCGGGAGCGGCCTGACGCCGCCCAGCCCCGCCCAATGCGCTTTCATCAAGGCGCTGGACTGCACCCACTGCCCCGACGTGTAACGAGCATGCAGGCTGAGCGCCGCCACGCCGACGAGGGCCCCAGCAAGCCCAGCGCTGGAGCAGAGGGTCGGGAGACGGAAACGCCCTGTGGCAGCGCGGCCCGGCGACGGCTCGAGCAACATACCGCTAAACCACAAGCAAGCGGGGAGCAGTCCGAAATCGGCACGCGCCAGACTGCCCGCGAAACCAATGCCCGCTAGCCCAAGCGCGAGTCTGGGCCGTTGATGCTCGCGGTCTTGCGCGGCCGTCCACGTGAGCACGTAGGCGGCCGCACACACCACGACGAATGGCCACTCCATCATGCTGATCGCGTTCAGCGCGTAGTTGTCGGAGGCCAGGATCAACAGCACGACGACGGACGAAAGCACGCCTCCTAGTCGGCGCCCCAGGTGGATGAGCAGGCCTCCGGCGACGAGCGAGCTCACACCGGTCAAGGCGATGCCCCAGGTCACGAACCCCGAAGGGTCCGGATCTGCCGCCGCCCAGAGCGCTGCCAAGCTGAACGCGAACAGCGGATGATAGCCGGAGGTGACGCTCTGCCCACCATCGACGGACCACAGGCCCGAGATGACATACTGCCGGGCGAGATTCAGATAGTAGAATGCATCGTCTGGCAGGTACTGGACGCGCCATGCGTCGCTGCCCGCCGCGAGCCTCGCCGTGATGTAGCCAACGCGAACGAGCGCGAGTAGCGGCAAAATCCACACGATCAGCAAACGAGCTGCTGAATTTAGACGGTGAACGAGAGGCTGTCGCTGGCCCGCCATGCAACGTGGCGAGGGTAATCCGGAGCCGCTCGAAAATGCAAAGAGTGGCGCTGATTCGGAAGCAATGAGCAACCTTAGGGTTGCATATCTGGCAACCCAAAGCTATGCGTTAGGCAACCAGGAGGTTGCACATGTCATCCGAGACCGACCGCATAGAAAAACGCATCGTTCTGCAGGCGCCCATCGAACGCGTCTGGCGCGCCGTGAGTGATTCACGTGAGTTTGGGCAATGGTTCGGCGTCGAGCTCGAGGGGCCTTTCGTGGAGAATCAGCGCCTCAGCGGTAAAGTCGTGCCGACCAAGGTGGATGCCGAGGTCGCCAAGTCGCAGGAGCCCTACGCCGGCACGACGTTCGAGCTCGAGGTCGAGCGCATCGAGGCCCCGCGACGCATCGCCTTCCGCTGGCACCCTTTCGCCGTGGAGCGAGACGTGGACTATTCGAGTGAGCCAACCACCCTGATCGTCTTCGAGCTGGAACAGCAGGGCAAGGCCACCGTTCTGACAATCACGGAATCGGGGTTCGATCGGATTCCGCTGGCTCGACGCGTCAAGGCGTTCGCGATGAACCAGCAAGGCTGGGCCGTACAAGCCAAGCTCATCGAGAAGTACCTAGCCGATGGCGCGTAGCAGCACCCCGCGGCAGCTCTTGGGGTCGGCTCAAGTGTTCGCTGCGCTCGGCGACGAGACGCGCCTGCGGCTCGTCTCCCGGTTGTCGGCGCACGGTCCACTTTCCATTGTCAAGCTCACCACGGGCTCGGACGTCTCGCGCCAGGCCGTCACGAAGCATCTCCACGTGCTCGCGGAGGTCGGCTTGGTGCGAGGCTCCCGCGAGGGGCGCGAGAACGTGTGGGAGCTCACACCCCGACGGCTCGAGGAGGCACGCCGCTACCTCGACCTCATTGCCGAGCAGTGGGACGACGCCCTCCAGCGCTTGAAGCTCTTCGTGGAAGGCGAATGAGCCAGCGCCGCTGCTGCCTACGTCGTGTCTCGACCAAGCCCCGCAGAAGCTCGGCACACTAGCGGCGTTTGCGCTTCCTGGCGGCAGAGGACTTGCGCTTGGGACCAAGCTCGACCACTTCCACCTGCACGGCGACGACTCCGGCGCGCAGCATCTGAAGCTCTTCGGCCAGCGAGCGCGAGACGTCCAGCACACGTCCCCGGACGAAGGGACCACGGTCGTTGATGCGCGCATAAACGACCGTGCGCGTATCGGCGCGGATAACCCGCACCACCGTGCCGAACGGCAGGCTGCGATGCGCGGCAGTCGGCATGTCCGGATCGTACGGCTGCCCACTGGCGGTGGGTCGACCCTCCAGCGAGTCATGGTAGTAGCTCGCCTGCCCACGGAAACGCGAAACCGCGGGCACGTCGTCGAAGCGCGCAGCCAGGCGTTCTTCGGCAGCCGAGCCCCGGCGGCTAGGGCTCGCGCGCCTTGGAGTGGCGGGGGTCCGTGCGGCCGCGGCTGGGGGCCGCTCGACACGCCTGCTCGGCTCGGAGGTCGACCAGCGCGCCTCGACGATTGGCCGATCGCAGCCGTGCACCAGCACCGTGCTCAGCAGGAGCACGGGCCGCGCTGACGCGCGGAGTCGCCGGATGAAGCGGGATACCACCGTGTGTCGTTAGCATGCGCGGTTGCAAGGCGGCGAGCGCGAAAAAAATCCGCCGAGCGCACACAGCCGGCGACATCGAGCACACGAGGCGCGCATCACCGCGGAAAGCGTGGCAATGGGGCGAATGTGCGGCCCTCTTCGAGGTGAGCGCATTGCGACGCCTTGGCAAACTCCACCGGCCGGCGCGACTGGGGGTTGGTTTCGCGTGATATACGTCGCGCGCATGTCGCACAAGCCTCATGGCACCCCTCGCCCCGCGGCACGCGCGCGGCTTTCGAGCAGCGGCGTGGTCCTGGCAGACGGCACGCTGCCATTGCTCGCGGGCAGCGTGCACTACTGGCGAATGGAGCCCGAGACGTGGCTGCCCGCCTTGGAGGCGCTGCACGGGCTCGGCCTTGGTCTCGTCGATACCTATGTGCCGTGGGGAGCGCACGAACGCGCCGCCGGCGAGCACGACTTCGGTGCTGCCGATCCCCAGCTCGACATCGTGCGTTTTCTGGAGGTGGCGGCAAAGCTCGGGCTGTACGCGATAGTGCGTCCCGGCCCACACATCAACGCCGAGCTCACCCACTTTGGCATTCCCGAGCGCGTGATCTGGGATCCCGAGTGCCAGGCGCGCTCCGCCGGAAATCAGCCAGTGGTGCTACCGGTCCCACCACTGGCGTTTCCGGTACCCAGCTATGCCAGCCGCGCGTTCTTGCGTGAAGCGAGCCGCTGGCTGCAAGCGGTGGGTGAACGCCTGGGTCCGCTCTGTTACCCGCAGGGCCCCATCGTGCTCTGCCAGGTCGACAACGAGGGCGCGATGTACTTTCGCGACGGCGTTTACGACCAAGATTACCATCCCGACGCCGTTCAGAACTATCACAAGTTCCTCAAGCGCAAGTACGACTCCCCGGCGGAGCTTGGGCGGGTGATCGGGCAGGAGGTTTCCGGCTTCGACATCGATCCTCCGCGGCGGCTGGAGGCGGAACGTTCGCGCGACCTGTCGCGGCATCTAGACTGGGCCGAAGCGCAGGAGGAGCTACTCGCGCGCAGCTTTCGCAAGATGCGCGACGTGCTCAGCGAGGCGGGGATGAAGGTTCCGTTCTCGCACAATCTTCCGATTGGCGAGACCATGACGCCGCTCGACCCCGGGCGCCTGAATGACGTGGTGGAGCTCGTCGGCCTCGACTATTACCACGTTGCCACACCCAGCCAGCGCAGCGTGATAGCTCGGCGCACCACGGAGCTATCCGTGCGCGCCGCGGCGCACGACGTGCCCGCCTTTGCTTGTGAGCTCGGCGCGGGGTTTCCACCTTTCTTTCCGCCGCTGACCGAGACCGACAACACCTTCACGGCGATGACTGCGCTCGCCTACGGTCTGCGCGGATTCAATCTCTACATGGCCGTGGACCGCGATCGCTGGATTGGCGCGCCCTACGACCGCAAGGGTCGCGCGCGTCCCTCGCAGGAACGCTGGCGCAAGCTGGCGGACGCTCTGAACGCAGTGAGGTTTCACGAGCTGACGCGGCAAGCGGCGGTGCATCTGGTCGTGCCGCGCAGCTTGCGTCGGCTCCAGCGCGTCCAGCATGCGTTTGGTCCGCTCAGCGCCGTGGTGTTTCAGGTCATGGGTCAGGGCGCAGCGGACGGCGGGCTCGAAGACGCCTTTGATCTCGGAGCCCCCTTCGCGCTCGACACCGAGCACTTCCTGCGCTGGTTCGAACAGAAGCTGGACGCTCTTCGCATCCCGTTTGCCTTCGTCGGCGGTGATCTCGTCGACTACAGCTTGGCGCAGGCGAAGTGGACCATCATCGCGTGCGCCGGCGGCCTCGAGCGCGCGATCCTCGAGAGCGCCATGCGTGGCCTCAAGGCGGGCAGATGCGTCAGCATCGGACCGCACCTGCCACAACGTGACGAGGCGCTAGTGCCCCGCGAGCCGCCCGGAGCCCTGCGGCCTTCCTTCATGCCGGACTTTCCCGTGTTGCTCGAGCAGGAGCCCGCGCGCTTGGAGGTCGCTTTCGAGCGCGCGCTGCGATACCTCGATTTGCCGCGCCTCGACGCCACGCCGAGTGAGCTGCACGTGACGGTGCATCAGGACGCGTCCGCGGTGCCACGCGTGCTGTGTGTCATAAACCCCACGAGTGATCCGGTCAGGGGCAGGGTCGGTGCGGTTGGCGCCAGCGCCGCGGACGACCTACTCGACGGCTCTACGTTTCATGCTAGCGTCGCCGGGTTCGAGCTGGAGGTTGCCGCGCGATCGGTCCGTATGCTCGCACTCAGATTTTAGCCGTTCACCGCATCATGCTCGTCGAGATCAATCCGCAGCACCCTGAGCCTCGCAAGATCCGCCGCGCCGTGGAGGCGCTGGAGGCGGGCGAGGTCATCGCGTATCCGACTGACACCTGCTACGGGCTTGGCTGCGACCTGTTCAACAAGAAGGCCGTCGACAGGCTTTATCAAATCAAGGGCACCGACCGCTCACAGATGCTGGCCTTCGTCTGTCAGAGCCTGACGGACATCTCGAAATACGCGGTGATGCACGACAGGGTGTACCGCATTCTGAAGACGTACCTGCCCGGCCCCTATTGCTTCGTGTTGGAAGCCACGCGCGAGGTGCCGCGTCTGATTCAGAGCCCGCGCCGCACCGTGGGGATTCGTATCCCGCGGCACCCGGTGGCGCTGGCGATCGCGGCAGAGCTCGGACGTCCGATCATCTCGAGCACGGCGGCGCGCCACGGCGAATCGCCCAACCCGGATCCGCGCGAGGTCGAGCAGGAATTCGGGGGCCTGGCGCTGGTGCTCGACGCGGGCGCCGGCGGCACGGTTCCCACCACTGTGGTGGATTTGACAGGGCCGCTGCCGCGCCTGATTCGGGCCGGAGCGGGAGATACGACTCCGTTCGACAACCAGGATTGATCCGTGCCGTTCGTGGCGCTAAAAGCCGCCCATGACTTTCGTCGTCACCGACAACTGCAATGGATGCCGCTTCACCGATTGCGTCGCCGTCTGTCCCGTCGACTGCTTTCACGGCGACGACCAGATGCTCTACATCGACCCGAATGAGTGCATCGATTGCGGCGCCTGCGTGCCGGAATGCCCCGTGGAGGCCATCTACGACGAGACGCAGCTGCCCGATGACCAGAAGCAGTGGATTGCGGCAAACGCGGCCAAGGCGCCAAACCTGCCCGTGATCAACACGAAGGCAGATGCCTTACCTGGCGCGGAAGAGAATAAGCAGCAGCTGGGCTTCTGAAAGCGACTTCGAGAGCAGGCGCGCGCGGGCCGTTCGCGCTCAGCGCGCCGCTGCTGCCGCCGGGCGAAGCTCGCCGCGTATCCGCACCTCCAAGGTGCCGCGTTCGTCCGGGCTACCCGCGCGCCCGAGGCTCGCGGCCAAAACGGAGCTCTCCGTCGCCGTGCTGGGAAAGCCGGTGCCGGGCGAAAGCTCGAGCTTGCCTTCCGACATGGATTGGAACTCCGCGAGTGTTCGCGGAGCATCCGCGGGTAGCCCTGGCAGGTCGAAGCTCCCGCTCGCCGAGTAGCGCTTCGTGTTCACACTCAGCGTCACCTTCGCGGCCTCGACGCTCTCGACCTTGACGAGGCGGTAAGTGACGAGGTCGAGGCCCAACAGGCCATCGCGACTGGTCGCCATCCAATAGGCCCCCACGCCCACTGGCTCCTTGGGCAGGGGCACGATCATGGCGGCCAAGGTGTCGCTCAGGGCGCGCACCGTGTCGCCGAGCTCGGCTGACGTGCCCTTGGCAAGCTCGAAACGAAAGCCGGTCGCGCCGCCGCCGGGCAAGGAAAGGTACTCCACCTTCGAGCCCTTCAGCTTGGCGATACTGTCCTCGAGCTCCTTGGGTGCCCCGCTGATGCCGATGCGCGCCGAGGTGACACGCACGACCACCGGAACCTCGGTGACCATGCCCTCCTCGCCCTTGGGTTTCTGCGCCTCGAAGGTGATACCGAAGTCGATCGGGAGCGCGCCCTGGCGGGGATCGTTTTTGAGGGCAACCTGCAAGGTGGCGGCGTACTTGGCACCGGGTTTGGGCTGCGCCGGCTGCAGCGACACCCGTGGCTCGGCGCCATTGCTGCCCAGGCTCAGCTTCGGTGGCTGTCCAGCGGCCACTTCCTTGTCAGCCGCACCTGGAGCAAAGATGCCGTTTGGCGGCGGACCCGCTCCGGGGCCATTGCCCGGCGCTGGCGCTGCGGATGCGGCCGCAACTGCCTGGGCGAGGTCCGGATCCATGCCCGGAGCGGCCGGGGGCGCCGCGGCCTCCTCCGGCTTGCTCGAGCTCGGACGTTCCTCCTTCTCGCAGCCAAGCACCAGATAGCCGAGCAGAACCAAACAGAGTGCACGCGAGAGCATGGCTGGCAGCTATTTACCCAATCGCGCCAGGATGTCCACCGACCCCAGGGTGCCCCACCTGCGGCTCAAAAGGGCGGCAGCTCTGGCAGCCTGACCGCTTCGGGCTCGGCCACCGGAGCAGGGAGCTCCTGCGGCGGCCCCGCATCCGGAAGCGTGCCCCCCACCTCTGCTTCGCCGATACCCGGACCGTGCTGCGCCGCCTCCACCGCTTCGCCTTCGATGAACGCGGGCTCGGGCG
>DASQDA010000352.1:0-4236 GCA_035634435.1 Polyangiaceae bacterium | reverse complement strand
TTCGAGGGTGCCGAGCGATGTGTAACCGCTTTCGCGAATGGCGGTCCGGATACGCTCGCCCATGCTGTCGCGCACCTCGGCGCTCAGCGAGGGGCTGGGCGCCTCCTCGACGAGCTTCTGGTTCTTTCGCTGCAATGAGCACTCGCGCTCGCCGAGGGTCCAGACCTGCCCATGCAAATCGGCTAACGCTTGAAACTCGATGTGTTTGGGGCGCTCGACGAAGCGCTCGAGATAGAGCTCCGGGTTGCGAAAAGCCGACATGGCCTCGGAGGTCGCCGACTCGAACGCATTCCGCACCTCCGAGACCGTCCGCACCACGCGCATGCCACGGCCCCCGCCGCCGCCGCGAGCCTTGATCATCACGGGGAAGCCCACCCGCTGAGCCTCGGATTCGGCGTGCGACGCGTTCTGCAGCGCTTCGCTACCTGGCAACAGCGGCAACCCATAGGTCGCCGCCAGCTCGCGAGCGCGCAGCTTGTCGCCCCAGCGCTGCATGGCATCGGCGCGCGGACCGATGAAGTGCAATCCGCAGCGCTCGACCACCTGAGCGAACTCTGGGTTCTCGGACAAGAAGCCGTACCCGGGGTGAATGGCGTCGGCCGCCGTGATCTCGGCCGCGCTGATCAGGGCGGGGATGTGCAGGTAGCTCTTGGACGCGGCAGCCGGACCGATGCAGACGGCCTCGTGGGCAAAACGCACGTGCAATGCGCCGGCGTCGGCCTCGGAATGCACGGCAACCGTCTGGATGCCGAGCTCGCGACAAGCGCGAATGATGCGGATCGCGATCTCGCCCCGGTTGGCGATGAGGACCTTACGGAACATCAGGGGTCTTAAGTCTTTCGAACCTTGAAGAGCTTCTGGCCGAACTCCACGCTCTTGCCGTTGTCGGCCAGCACCTCCACGACGGTGCAGGCAAACTCCGCCTCGATTTCATTCATCAACTTCATCGCTTCGATGATGCACAGGGTCTGGCCGCTCTTCACCGAGCTACCCTCCTCGACGAAGTTTGCCGCCTCGGGCGAGGCCGCTCGATAGAACGTCCCGACGAAGGGCGAGGTGATGTAGACGATGCTGGGGTCCGCTGCCTCCGCCACGATGGCGGGCACAGCCGGTGCCGCGGCGAGGGGAGCTGATTGAGCGACCTGCACACGCCCCAGGGCAATGCGCAAACGGATCCGTTCGTCTTCGTACTCGAACTCCGCGACCTTTTTGTCGTCCAGGGTTTTGAGCAAAGCTTCGAGCTGTTCCAGAGCAATCTGCATGATCGCGTTTCCTCGAGAGGGCCGGCTCTCTGTAACGTCCGGCTCCTTCGCCGGGACGTTAGCGTGGGGTTCGTGCCGGAGACAACCGACTCCGCGCGCGCCGATACGTTTTTAGCTCGACGCTCTGCGGCATTGACGAGCGTGCGAGCGAACGCCGCCGGCTCTTATCACAGACTACGGGCCTGCGAAGCCGCGCGTCAGCGAAAGAACGCCGAGCTAGCGACGCGCCCTCACGTCGCGGCAGTGCTTCGGGTCAAGTAACCCAGCGCTGCGTCCAGCGCCAGCAGGTAGGAATCGGCACCGAAGCGTGCGATGCGGCCGATGCAGGCTGGCGCTACGCACGAGTGATGACGAAAGGCTTCGCGCGCATCCGGATTCGACAAATGCAGCTCGATGCACGGCGGGGCTCCACCCTTGATCGCGTCATACAGCGCGTACGACGTGTGCGTCAGAGCTCCCGGGTTCAAAAGAATGGCCGCGAATCCTTGCTCCGCCGCAGCCCCGATCCACTCGATGAGGGCGCCCTCGTAGCTCGACTGCCGGCAGTCCACGCTTGCGCCGCGCTCGGCGGCTCGGACCGCCAGCCGCTCGTGGATCTCCGTCAACGTGGTTGAGCCGTAGATCGCCGGCTCACGCTTACCGAGCCGATCCAGGTTGGGACCACTCAGTACCAGTACGCGAAAACCTACTGGAACGACCTGCTCGTGAGAACCCGAGCGCTGCCTCGAAGGCGTCGTCTTCGCCGCTGCCACCGTTCTAGCTCGCAAGCTCGTCGGCAAGCTGCGGGGCAAGCAAGCGCAGAAGGTAGCGCCCTTTGCCGAGGTTGCCGTCGGGCGTGAGCGTCATCGCCACAAAGTACCCCGGGTTGATGATGCGGATGAGCGTGACAAGCTTGTCCGACTTGAAGGCAACCTCACGCGCGGGACCTGCGTCGAGCATTTCACTGGCTCGCTGGATGGCCTTGAGCACCACGCTCACCTCGGCGCCCACGGTTTCGATGTCGAAGCCCGCATCATTGCGGGAGTAGGTCTCGACCGAGATGCCTTCGAAGTCCATCAACAGGCCCGCGATGCCGCCATCCGTGGCATCGACAACGCTCCGGAGAGCTTCTTTGAACATTTTGTCAGGCTATCCGGAAAAGCGGGCAGAGTGAACAAAGCTCGCAGAATGCACGGACTGCAGAGCGCTCGACTCCTGACGTTTTCGCGGCGGTCTCGCCCAACTCACCGGACTGGCCCACGGGCCGCAGCGCCACGTCTGCCGCCGCTCTTGCCGCCGCTCCTGGACTCTGCGAAGGCCGAACGGCGAGGAGCCGGTCGAGCGTTCTTGACCCCCTGGAGTGCAAACGGCTACCTTCCCGCTCCGCCCGACAGCCGCCGGGTGCAACGAACGGGAACCTTTTAGATGCGTGCGCGCGCGGGGGATCCGCCCCGCACAATGACACAGAAGATCCTCGCCGGCCGCGCGGACGATCCAAACCTTTCCGGCGACTTGGTCCGGGTCAAGGTCGATCAGGTCGTGCTTGCCCGCGAGCCTGCTTCCGCCATGGCGGAGCTGCTCCAGCTCGGCGCCAAACGCTGCGCTGTCGAAGTGGGCATCGCGTATGATACGCGCTGCGTGACGTCGGCCGCCGACCCGCCGGCGAGCGCCGAAGGGCGGGCGCTACGCGATGCGCTGGCGTTGGGTTTGCTGGTGGCGCGGCCGGGTATTGGCTTTCCGGCAGCGGTTCACCTCGAGCGCTTTGGCAGCCCCGCACGTCTCACCGTCACCGACGAGCCGCGGCTCTCTGCGGTCGGCGGTGCGGGCATGCTCTCGCTCGTGCTTCCCCCAGCGCAGCTCGCCGAGGCGATTGCAACGGGCTCGGTGGCGGTGCGGCCGCCCCGTAGCGTGCAGGTGCTTCTATCCGGCCGCATCCGGCCGTTCGTCTGTGTGCGCGACGTGGGTCTCGAGCTGCTGCGGCGAGGCCTGGGCGACACGATTCGCCGAATCGATGCCGAGTACGCGGCGCCCGTCGTGGTCGAGTTTGCCGGACCGAGCGCGCGGTTGTTGTCCGTTGCCGAGCGGGCCGTGCTGTCCTCCCTGGCTCCCTCGCTCGGAGCCAGCGCGGCCGTGTTCGTCAGCGACGAAAAGACCGAGGTCTACCTGCGCGATCAGCGGCGTTCGAAGGCTCACCGCAACTTGCTGCCGGATCCAGGCGCGCCGTGCGACGACGTCATCAGCGTCGATCTGTCCGCGGTCGACCCGCTGGTCATGGACGAGGACGGCGTCGTGCGGCAGGTCCGTGAGCTTGCCGGCAAGCCGGTAATCCAGGTGATCCTAGGGGGCGACTCCGGGGCGTCCTTGCGCGATTTGCTGGCTGCTGCCGCGCTGCTCAAGAGTAAACGGGTACCGGCCAAGCTCGATCTCTTGCTCTCCCCTCCTTCCCGGCAGACGCTGGAAGTGCTGGCGCAAGCCGGCGCCCTGGTCGACCTCATCGCGACCGGAGCGCGGCTCATCGAGCCCGACCAGCGTCTGCTGACGGGCGAGCTCTATCCGCCACCGGCGGGCGGTGTGTCGCTGCGTACGTTCGACCCCGAGCCGGGCGCCGCGAGCTCTCCCAAGTTCGTCGTCGGCTCCGCCGAGACGTTGGCGTACGCCGTTGCGACCGGCACCATTGGTGACCCCCGCTCCTTCAAGCGCCCCGTACGCATCACCGTCCCGCGCACGTTGCCCACCGACGACGTGCTCATCGTCCGGCGAGCCAAGGCCAAACAGAAAGACGCCGAGGGTCAACGCGCGGCGGGCGCCGACGTCGCCGCAGCGGTTGGCTGGAAGAATGCAGCCGAGCTGCCCCTGGTGCACGGGCGCCGCACGCCGCGCGAGCCCAGTGCGCTGCTGCTCGAGTCCATCGACGACGTGCGCTGGGTCGCGCGGCGGGCGCCGGAGCTTTGCGCGACCGTGCGTGCCGTGATCGCGCCGCACATTCCGAGCGGCT
>DASQDA010000351.1:0-7746 GCA_035634435.1 Polyangiaceae bacterium | reverse complement strand
GCCGAGTTGCCGCGTTCACAGCCTAGAACCAGCTCGCCGCCCACAAAAGCATCAAAGCCCGGCAGCACCGGGCTTTGATGAAAATTCTCATCCACGAAGTGGGGGATAAGCGAGAAAGAGAAGCGATTAAGGAAGCAGCGAAGAGAGAAGAGCTAAGATGAAGAGTAGAAGCGCGGTACCGCGCCGCATGAAGCAATAGACCAAGGAAGCCGCCGGAGTTGACCCGGCGGCTTCCCCTAAAGCACGGCCTATGCCATGCCGACGCACGAGCGCGAATCACGGAAAATCGGCCAAATTCGCGCAAGAGCTGCGCAGCCTACATTGGGACGCGGTCGCCTCCATGGTGCCGCTGTCATACTCAACCATCCGCTATGCAAACATTTCAAAGTTGAGCCGCTTTGGAAATTGCCGTTCGGAAGCCGCGAAAACTTGTGAGAGGCGCAGCCTTTTTCGCCGCGCCTGAAATCTAAGCAGCGGAGGCGCGGCCATACGCCGAGCTCGCCCAGGAATGCTACCTGCTGAGGCTACGACCGTGCGTTTGCTCATCCAGCTCCAAAACCCGATCGCTGCTTTCCAGCCGACGCCACCTCAGCTGCAGAGCCTGCGCGAGCGCCTTCCGCACTGCGACATCGTGCAGGCCCTTCCCGGGGAGGGTTTCCTGGAGGCGCTGGGCACTGCCGAGGCGGCGGTAGTCTGGACTTTCCGGGGTGCTTGGTACCCGCTCGCTCCGCGCTTGCGTCGCGTTTTCACGCCGTCCGCCGGCCGCGAAGGCATCGAGCCAGACCCCACTGGTCGGGTAACCCTGAGCTTTGGCAGCTTTCACGGGAAGATCATGGCGGAGAGCCTGCTCGCCATGCTGCTGTGCCTCGAGCGGCGGCTACCAGCCGCCTTGCACGCGCAGCAGCAACGGCGCTGGGAGCGCGAGCTGTACGCAGACACGCGGCCGCTCGCCGGCCAGGTTGCGCTGCTCGTTGGCGTCGGCGCCATCGGCCGTCACTGTGCACACCTGCTGAAGGCCCTGGGGATGCGGGTGCAGGGCGTGCGGCGTCAGGACCGGCCGGTGCCCGGGGTGGAGCGGGTCTTCACGGTGGACCGCCTGGGCGAGGCGCTCGGCGGAGCGGACCACGTCGTGTGCATCCTGCCCGGCGACACCGGCACCACGGGAATTCTCGACGTGCGCGCGTTGGCCGCGATGAAGCCGGGCGCGTGTCTCTACAATCTGGGGCGCGGAAACGCGATTGACAGCGCGGCGTTGCAGTCAGCCCTGCGCTCCGGGCACCTCGGCGGGGCCTTCCTCGACGTGACTGCGGAAGAGCCACTGCCCAGCGACTCGGCGCTCTGGAGCACCCCGGGTCTATACCTCGCGCCCCACGCTTCGGCGATTCGCCGCGACTACCTCGACTTGTACTTCGACGAGCTGGTCGCGAGCATAGAGGCATCACTCGAGGCGCGAGCCGCAGAGGCTCGCACGAGCACCGCGCCCGGGCAGCGCTGAGCTGATCGACGCGGCCGCGGCCGAAAGCTCATGCGCGCCCGAGCGGTCGCTTGCCGTCGCCCTGCGCGGCGAACAACTCGCAAGCGAAATCGATGACGGCGCGCAAGCGACTCGATAGCTTCCGGTTCGGCGGATACACGATGTAGAGCGGCGGGCCAGGCACTGCCCAATCGAGCAGCACCGGTACCAAGGTGCCCGCGAGGACGGCCGCGTGCGACAGCGACGACAGCACTTGCGTGACGCCGAGCCCGGCAGCTGCAGCATCCACACAGGCCTCCATCGAATTGAACGCCAGGTTTCCTCTCGGCAGGTGTGAGCAGCGCTCGCCTCGACGAGCGAAGCTCCACGCAGCAGGACGCCCGCTTGCGAGCGCCAGGAACGCAATACACTTGTGGCGCTCGAGATCTGTCGGTTTGCGGATGCGCGGGTGGCGAGCAAGGTAGCTTGGGGCCGCGCACGTGAGCAGCCGCGTCGAGCCAAGGCGGCGCGCCACCAGCTCCTGATCCGACGGCTCGCCGTAGGAAATTGCGCAATCTACCCCCTCCTGCAAGAGCTCGACGCTACGGTTCTCGAGCTTCAGCTCGAGCTCGAGCTCCGGGTACTGCTCCAGCAGCCGTGGAAGCGCGGGGACGAAGAAAAGCCGCGCGAGCGCCATTGGCATGGCAATGCGCACGCGTCCGCGTGGGCCTCGCGACGCACGTGCCAGCAGGGCTTCCGCCTCCGCCAGGTCGGCGACGATCTGCCGGCAGCTCTCGTAATAGACTCTGCCGTCGTCCGTGAGCGAGACGTGACGCGTGGTTCGATGCAGCAGCCGCGCCGCGAGCTGCTGCTCGAGCTCCGCGACAAGCTCACTTACCCGCGCTCGGGAGGCACCTAGGCTCTCCGCAGCGCGGGCGAAGCTCGCCAGCTCGGCGACCCGCAGGAAGGTACGGATGGCGAGCAGGTGGTCCATTGGTGTTCGATAATACCGAACAGTGCGCTCGGTCGACAGCCATTTATTCGACCGCCGCGCTTGACGTAGCGTCAGCGGCCTCTCGAACAGGAGGCTCGGATGGACGACCGCGATGGCTGGATCTGGTACGACGGCAAGCTCACACCCTGGCGCGACGCAACGACACACGTGCTCACGCATTCCCTGCACTACGGTCTGGCGGTGATCGAAGGCATTCGCGCCTATCCCGCTGCCAGCGGCTCGGCGGTGTTCCGTTTGGGCGAGCACACCGATCGGTGGTTTGCGTCGGCGCACATCTACGGCATGCGTCTGCCGTTCACGCGCTCCGAGATCCTGGAAGCACAGCTCGCCGTGCTGCGGGCGAACCAGCTGCCCCGCGCCTACCTGCGACCGCTTGCCTTCTACGGTCCCGAGAAGATGGGGTTGTCCCCGCTCGGAGCCCGCGTACACGTGGCTATCGCTGCCTGGGAGTGGAACGCCTACTTGCGAGCGGATGCTGCCGAGACTGGCATCGTGGCTGGGACGGCGAGCTTCACGCGCAACGCGGTGAACGCCTCGCTCCCGCGCGCGAAAGTCTCGGCGTCCTACGCTAACTCGATCCTGGCTCACGCCGAGGCTCGGGCGCACGGCTATGACGAGGCGCTGCTCCTCGACGCGGACGGGTTCGTCGCAGAGGGCTCTGGTGAGAACCTGTTCGTCGTCAAAGCCGGTCAGCTCTATGAGCCCGAGCCCACCTCGGCGCTGCCGGGCATCACGCGCGACACGCTGCGCAGGCTCGCCGAGGAGCGCGGCTACCGCGTTCACACGCGGCGACTGACCCGTGATGACGTCTATTGCGCGGACGAGGCCTTCTTCTGCGGCACCGCGGCCGAGGTGTTACCGCTGCTCGCGCTCGACGGGAGAAGCTTGGGCGACGGACGTCCCGGCCCTGTCACCCGCGCCCTGCAAGAGGCCTACGCCGATGCCGTTGCCGGACGCGACGCCCGTCACCTCGACTGGCTGACCCTCGTGTGAAGGCCTGACCAAGCCAAGCCGCCGTGGTGCGCGATGCCGCGGCGGCCCGCTCGCGCCACTGCGGCGGGCCCATGATTGAAAAAGTAGTTCGGATAGTCCTACAACGAAGCCTCCGCCGGAGCCTTCGTTCAGGCTGCAGTCAAGGCAAGCCCAAGAAGAGGCGGGTGGCTCGTCGAGGCGTCGAGTGCTGAGTCATTCTATTAGTTCCCTTTGCTCTGCGCCGGCTGCTGGTCGGCTCACTCAGACCCGTCACCCGGCAACTTGCGCAACGATATCGAGCTGCGCGTGGGCCGAATGGCGGCGCTGCGGTGGCGGCGGCAGCGCTGCCTCAGACGTCGAGCGCCTGGGCACGGCGTCGGCGCATCCCGGTCACAGGGAATTCGCAGGTGCGGCCGTGAGACCGGCTGCGCGCCCTTGCTCTTCGTGGCGGTCGATCGGACCCTCGAGGTGCTGCTGCCCACCTCCACACGAATCGGCTGCCACCGCCCTATTGAGAGAGGGTCACTCGGATGTCGCAAAAAATTGCTGTTTTCTGGCCAGGGGACGCGCGTCACAAGCCCAACGAGCTGGCGCTGCCCAGCGTCGAATCCGCCACCTGCGAGATCGAAGCTGCGCTACGGCAGCTCGGGCAAACGCCGTATCGGGTGGAAGGCTTCGTGAGCAAGCCACACGAGGCCCTGGACCGGCTCGCGCCGATCCAGGATCCAATGATCGGCGTCTTTGCGCACTGGGTCTACGCGCCGCACACCACCGAAGGCGTGATCGGCAAAGACAATCCGGTGCTGCTGGCCAGCAACTTCTCCGGGCAATGGCCGGGGCTCGTTGGCTTGCTCAATACGGGCGCCAGCCTCGAGAGCCTCAATCGCCGACACTCGCGCATCTGGACGACCGCCGCGACCTGGACCCGGGACGCCGATTTCATGCAGCGCCTCGAGCAGTGGTGCAAAACGGGCAGTCTGGCGTACGAGGAGCGCGGTATCTCGTATCCGACCTTGGAGTCGTGCTCGCTCGCCGACGACGCTCGCAGCCGGGTGGAGCGCGTGCTCACCCAGCTGCGCCGCCGAAGACCGCTGATCCTGATGCTCGGTGACACCTCCATGGGTATGATCAACGGCTACTTCGGCCCGCGATTGTTGGGCCGACATGGTTTTTCCGAGCACAAGATCGATCAAGCCTGGATCATTCACCGTGGTCAGAGCATCGACGCGTCCCGCATCGACGCGGCACTCGCCTACGTGCAGGAGCGTGGGGTGACCTTCCACTGGGGCGAGGCGGGCGCCGCCGACTTCACGCGCGCGTCCACGCGCGAGCAGCTGCGCGACTACCTCACCGTGCTCGACTTGGTGGAGGAGTACGGCGCCGATTGTGTCGGATGGCAGTATCAGCTCGGCCTCATCCCTTTGCGACCGCCCTCCGATCTCGCCGAGGGCCTGCTCAACTCCACCTGTCGACCGGAGTCCAACGGCGACACCATCGCCTGCGCTACCGAGGCCGACCAGGGCAACGTCGTACCCATGGAGCTCTTGAAGCGTCTGCTCAAAGACAAGGGACTGCATCAAGCCGTCATGTTCCACGACGTGCGCTGGGGAGCGGAGTACGACGGTCGCTTTTTGTGGGTGCTGTTGAACTCCGGGTCGTGTGGTGCCTACGCTTTCAACCACGATCCAGATACACTCAGCGGCGCACACAGTTACCGGCAACCCGCCCTTTACTTCCCCACGGCCGGCGGCACCTTGGCCGGCGAGAGCCTGCCCGGCGCCATCACCTGGGCGCGCGCTTACATCAAGGACGACGCACTCTGGATGGACGTCGGCAAAGGCGAGGTCGTGCAGCTGCCGCCCGCGGTGCGCGATGCTTGGTGGAACGGCACGACGCGCCAGTGGCCGTTCATGGCTGCGGACATGCAGGTGGACCGCGACACGCTCATGGCGCACTACCAGTCGAATCACGTCGCGGTGGCGTATGGCGACGTCTTCGAGGAGATGGTGGCGTTGAGCCTGGAGCTCGGCTTCCGGGTGCGTGTGCTGGGGCCTGCGGGCACATGAACGGCGGAGCTTTCCTGGGCGTGGACGTGGGCACCGGTAGCGTGCGGGCCGGGCTCTTCGACGCGAGCGGCGCCCGGCTCGGCTTCGGCGTGCACCCCATTCAGACGTGGCGGCCACAGGAAAACTTCGTCGAGCAATCGTCCGATGACATCTGGCGCGCTGCGGGCGAGGCCATCCGCAGCGCCCTCGCCCCGGCGGGGCTGCCCGCGGAGGCGGTCAGGGGTATCGGCTTCGACGCCACCTGCTCATTGGTGTTGCTCGGAGCGGCGGATCAGACGGTGACGGTTAGCCCTGGCGGCAGCGCCGCGCAGAACGTCATCGTCTGGATGGATCATCGCGCGATCGAGCAAGCGGAGCGCATCAACGCTACCCAGCATGAAGTGCTGCGCTACGTCGGAGGCGTCATCTCACCGGAGATGCAAATGCCCAAGCTCTTGTGGCTGAAGGAGCGGCTCGCGAGCTCCTTCGCGCAGGCAGCCCACTTCTTCGACCTGTCGGACTATCTCGGCTACCGCGCCACTGGCAACGCCACGCGCTCGCTCTGCACCACGGTCTGCAAGTGGACCTATGTGGGGCACGACGGCGGGCATTGGTCCGATGACTTCCTGCGCAACATCGGCCTGCAAGAGCTGCTCGCGTCGAACCACGCGCGGATTGGCAGCCGCGTGCGTCCCATGGGTGAGCCGCTCGGCGGCTTGACGGACACCGCTGCTCGGGAGCTCGGGCTGGCGCGCGGCACCCCGGTCGCCGTGGGGATCATCGACGCCCATGCGGGCGGCCTGGGCATGATTGGGGCGGCCATCGACGGCCGAAAGCCCGCGGCCGCGGATCTCGAACGACGCTTGGCGCTGATCGGCGGAACCTCGAGCTGTCACATGGCCGTGTCGCACGCGCCGCACTTCGTGCCCGGGGTCTGGGGCCCGTACTACTCGGCGATGGTGCCCGGCCTGTGGCTCACCGAGGGTGGGCAATCGGCGACGGGAGCACTGATCGACCATGTGATCTTCTCGCACGTGCGTGGAGCCGAGCTCACCCGCGACGCCACGGCTCAAGGCACCAGCGTCTACGCCCTGCTGAACCGCGAGCTCGACCGGCTCGGTGGGGAGCAGCAACACGCGCTCACCCGCGAGCTGCACGTGTTGCCGGACTTTCACGGTAACCGCTCGCCGCTGGCGGATCCGACGTTGCGCGGCATGGTGAGCGGGCTGCCGCTGAGCGACAGCCTCGAGTCGCTGGCCGTGCTCTACCTCGCAGCCGTGCAAAGCATCGCCCACGGCACGCGTCACATCTTGTCGGCTCTCGCCGAGCAGGGGTTGCGGGTGGACACGCTCATCGGCTGCGGAGGTGACCTGAAAAACCCGCTATTCGTGCGCGAGCACGCCGACATCGCTGGCTGCCGTTTGGTCCTACCGGCCGAGCCCGAAGCGGTCCTGCTCGGGGCTGCGCTCCTCGGCGCGGTTGCCGCCGGGGTTTACCCAGACGTGCTCTCGGCGATGGGGGCCATGAGCCGCGTCGCCGACACCGTGTTGCCGCGCGGCGGCGTCATTGCTGCTTACCACGAGCGTAAGCATCGCGTATTCCAGCGCCTGTACAGCGACCAACGCGCCTACCGGAGCTTGATGCAAGAGTAGCGACGCTGCCCCCCGCGCGCCGCTGGCTCACTTGGGGATCTCGAGGGTGCAAGCGACGTCGCAGCCGTCGCCGTTGGCACGATTGCCATCGTCGCACTGCTCGCCGTGATCTCGCTGCACCTTGCCGTCGCCGCAACGCGGCGCAAGCTCGCACGTCGGCTCGCAGCCGCCGTAGCGACCGTCATTGTTGCCGTCGTCGCATTGCTCGAAGCTGGACTGCACTTCACCGTCCCCGCAGTAAGGCGGCGCCATACAACCAGGCGCACAACCTTCTCCGTCGAAGTCGTAGATGCTGATGTTGACGCCATCGTCGCACAGCTCGGACCCGTTCTTCTTACCGTCCCCGCAATACGGACCGCGCGTCTTACAATCGGGGCCGCACTTGCCATACTCGCCCGTGTTCTGCGCCTCGCCGTCATCGCACAGCTCGTCGTTGGCGACCTTGCCGTCGCCGCATTCGCTCTTGCATTCGCTGGTCGAAGCGAAGAAACCTTTCAGCGTCAGCCAGTAATTCGACTCGCACTGGTTTCGTTCGGCCTGGAACACCGCAATCTCGTTGATGTTGCCGTCTTCGAGACCCCAAGCCGCCGCATTGGCGGCGTTGATGAC
>DASQDA010000350.1:0-6112 GCA_035634435.1 Polyangiaceae bacterium | reverse complement strand
GACTCCACACCATGCAGAGAGCGAGCGCCGTGCGGGTGCTCGGCAACGCCCTGGTTTGCGCTCGCAGCATGACCATGCTGGGGCGGGTGCTCGAGGCCGGACTCGGCAACCTTGGGGTTGGCTACTGTTCGGTTTGCCTGTTTGCGCCGGGCAGCAACATGCAGACGGCGAGCGTCGCGGCGGTCTACGCGCCGGCGGTGCCGCCAGACGGTGAGCTCCTGGAAAGCGCCGAGCAGCTCTGGTCGGCAACGCCCTCGCTGCTCCCCAGTCAGCTGCCAGCTCGTTCGCAGTCGGTGTTTCCTTCGGGCGAGCTATTCCCGCTCAGCGCCGCGCCTGCGCGCCTGGACGGAGCGCTCCTGGTCTACCCGCTGGTGTTCGGCGATGACGCGCTGGGCTACGTCGTCTTCGACGCTCCCCGGGCACTGCAGGGCGAGTGGCTCCTGGAGGCCTTGGCAGGGCATCTGAGCAGCGCCGTGTATGCCCTCTCCCGCGCCGACGACCTGCGGCGCGCACGCGAGCTGGCCGAGCGGGCCAGCGCTGCCAAGAGCGAGTTCGTTGCCGTCATTTCACACGAGGTGCGCACGCCGCTGACAGCCATCATCGGACATGTCGATCTCTGCCTGCAGACGAACCTGTCGCAGTCCCAGCGTGGCCATCTCACACGCGCGCGTGCGTCCTCGCGGGCACTGCTTGGCATCCTCAACGACATCCTCGACTTCTCCAAGATCGAGGCGCGTAAGCTGGAGCTCGAGGCGGCTCCGTTCGAGCTCGATCAGGTCCTGGATCAAGTGACAGGAACGTATGCGGCCGCGGCCGCTGGCAAGGGTCTCGAGCTCGTGCTCGATATTGATCCGGCCACTCCTTACGGGCTGACGGGAGATGCGCTGCGCCTGACCCAGGTGCTGCTGAACCTGGTGGGAAATGCCGTGAAGTTTTCCGCGCAGGGCCACGTGCTCCTGAGCGTGAAAGTGGTGGATGCGCGCGAGGAGCAGCGAACGCTCGAGCTCACGGTGAGCGATACGGGCATCGGTCTGACGTCGGAGCAGGTGGGCCGCATCTTCGATCCATTCACCCAGGCCGACTCCTCCACCACGCGCCGTTATGGTGGCACCGGTCTGGGTCTCGCCGTCAGCCGACGTCTGGTGGGATTGATGGGTGGCGAGCTCAGCGTTCAAAGCATTCCCGGCGAGGGCAGCGCGTTCAGCTTCCGTGCGCGTTTCCGCGGACCGAGCAAGCTGCGCCCGGTGGGTCTGGACGGGCATGGACAACGTGTGCTCCTGGTCGAACAAAGTGACCTTCAGGCGCGTGCCATCCTGCGGATCCTCGACTCCAGCGGGTATCAAGTGCTCTGGGCGGCCGATGCCCGCTCGGCCCTGAAAACGCTGACGGCAGACCCCGAAGCCCTCGACTTCGTGATGCTGGATTACGCGCTTCCCGGAGCAAACGAAGTGGCGCAGGCAGTCGACGAACAAAAGGCGCGCGGCTCGCAAAGGCCTGCCTTGATCCTGCTCAGCCAGCCCACGACGGGAGCGCGCAGCTCCCCGGCTCCGGGCGGTGAGGGGGTCGCAGCTGTCGTGGCCAAACCCGCTCTGCGCGAAGCGTTGCTGCGCGCCTTGTCCGGGGCCGCCTCGCCGCGACCGAGCTCGACGCCGCCGAGCGGGGAGCAAGCGGCCGTTCTGCGTCAGCCTCTGCGAGGTCGGCGCGTGCTCCTGGTGCAGGATGACGAGGTGAGCTCCGAGCTCGCCCGCGAGCTGCTCGCCGGGGCTGGCGCCCACGTCGAAACGGCGAGCGACGGCCAGCGCGCCGTGGCCCTGTCGGGCGAGCAAGGCTTCGACCTGGTGTTGATGGACATCAATCTTCCGCTGATGGACGGCTGCGCCGCCACACGCGCGATACGCAGCGATCCGCGCTCGGCTGGCGTGCCGATCATCGCCATGACGGCCAGCCTGCGCCCAGCCGACCGCGAGCGCTGTCTCGACGCCGGCATGGACGACTACGTGTGCACGCCCGTCGACGCCTCGCAACTGCTCGACAAGGTCTCCCGATACGCGGCGCGCGCGCAGGCTGAGTCACCAGTCGCCAGCTTGTGGCCTTGCCCCGATGCGGAGGCGAGCCTCGGATGCGGCCTCGCTTCCGCACAGTCGGCGGCGGTGCTCGACAGCGAGCAGGCGCTGCTAAGGCTGGCCGGGGATGCGGCCCTGTACGGCCGACTGCTACGCCGCTTCATGAGCTCGAACGAGCGGGTGGTGTCGAACGTCCAGCTGGCGCTCGGGCTCGGTCGCGTCGAGGAAGCCGCTTTCATTCTGCACACGCTGGCGGCGGCCGCGGCCAACATCGGCGCGGCGCGCCTGCAAGGGGTTGCCATTGCCTTTCACGCGGCGGTGCGCCGCTCCGAACGTGGCGAGGCCATCGATTGCCTTGCCGAGCTCGAGCTAGCGGCTTGCGCTACGCTCGAGGCCATCGCTCGATACTCCGCCGCGCACGCCGCGAGCTCCGCGCCCGCGCCGCGGGCCGAGTCAGCGGAAATCGGTGCGACAGTGGCCCGTCTGCGCGGGCTCTTGACCGAGCACGACACGGCCGCGGTGGACTGTCTGCAGCTCTTGCGTGAGCTGCTGGGGGATCACTTTCCAGGGTTGGCCGTTCCGCTCGAGCGTGTCGCCGCCAGTGTGAATGCCTACGACTTCGAACGAGCCAGGCACAACTTGGAAGCCGTCAGCCACTGGCTCGGGGCGCCGGCTTCGGAGCCAGCGCGCGCGGAGTGAGGAAAGCAGCCATGGAACACACGCTACCAAAGCCAGTCATCTTGATCGTGGACGATGCTGCCGAGAGTATCGACGTGTTGCGTGGAGTGCTGGGCAAGGACTATCAGGTCAAGGTGGCGATAAACGGGCCGACCGCGCTCGAGCTAGCCGACAGCGCGTGCCCGGATCTGATCTTGCTCGACGTCATGATGCCCGGCATGGACGGTTACGAGGTTTGCCAGCGGCTGAAGGCGACGCCGTCCACCAACAACATCCCAGTCATATTCGTGACCACCCTGGCCGATGCCGAGAACGAAGCTCACGGGCTCGAGCTCGGTGCGGTGGACTACATCGCCAAACCGTACGTGCCGTCGCTCGTGCGTTCGCGCGTGCGCACGCACCTGGCGCTGCATCGACAAAACGTGATGCTGCAATGCTTGGTCGAGCGGGCCACGGCGGAGCTGTCCGACACGCGCTTGGAGATCATCCGCCGATTGGGACGAGCCGCGGAGTATCGCGACAACGAAACCGGCATGCACGTGCTGCGCATGAGTCATTTGTCCCGCAAGCTGGCGCTGGAGGTGGGCTTGAGCGAGGCGCGAGCCGAGCTCATCTTGCAATCGTCACCCATGCACGACATCGGAAAGATCGGTGTTCCCGACAGCATCTTGCTCAAACCAGGCAAGCTCGATGCCGCCGAGTGGGAGCTGATGAAGCGGCACACGACCGTCGGGGCGGAGATCATCGGCGACCATCCCTCCGAGCTGATGGTCATGGCCCGCATGGTGGCATTGCGTCATCACGAGCGCTGGGACGGCAGCGGCTACCCGGGCGGTCTCTCCGGCCTCGATATCCCGGAGGTAGCGCGCATCGTGGCGCTAGCAGACGTCTTCGATGCGCTGCTCTCGGTGCGCCCCTACAAGCCCGCTTGGAGCGTGCAAACGACGCTCGAGCATATCCGTGCGGAGAGCGGGCGTCACTTCGAGCCGCGTCTGGTGGAAGCGTTGCTTCGCATCTTGCCAACCTGCCTCGCCATCCGCGAGCAATTCAGCGATTAGGCGCCGGCTGAATAAACCAGCGCGCCAAGCTCGGCTCTGGCTTACGGACCGAGTCTGGGACGCTCCGTCCGAGCTAGCTGCTGCCGTACCGACCACCCGAGCGCAACCCGCTGCCGCTGTGACTGGAACCTCACACGCTGGGCCTGCACCCCGAAAAACCGGCTTTGGGTCAGCCGCCAGTGCCCAAGACCCGGTGCTTACCCGTCAAATCGGACGGTTGGCGGTAAACCGCCCTAGAACCTGCTAGGTAGCCGCCCCTGCCATGGCTTCTATTCTAGTTCAGGACGTCAGCAAGGCCTACGGCCTGAAGCGACTCTTCCAAGAGGTGAACGTCAACTTTACCTCCGGCCGTCGCTACGGCATGACGGGCCCCAATGGGGCTGGCAAGTCGACGTTTCTCAAGATCCTGTCCGGTGAGCTCGAGCCAGACAGCGGTTTCGTCCAGCGACCACAGCGCACCAGCGTTCTGAAGCAGGACCAGTACGGCTTCGAGTCGTGGCGAGTGCTCGACGTGGTCATCATGGGCAACGCACGCCTGTGGAGCACCCTGCAGGAGAAGGAAGAGTTGCTGGCACGCGCGCAGCTGAGCGACGCGGATGGGGAACGGCTCGGCGAGCTCGAGTGCGTCGTGGCGGAAGAAGACGGCTACACGGCAGAGTCAGACGCCGGCGAGCTGCTCTCGGGCCTCGGTATCCCGGAGAGCGACCACGAAAAGTGCATGAGTGAGCTGCCCGGCGGCCGTAAGCTGCGGGTGCTGCTAGCCCAGGCGCTGTTCGGTAATCCCGATGCGTTGCTGCTCGACGAGCCCACGAACAACCTCGACATCGAGAGCATCCGCTGGCTCGAGCGGTTCCTTCAAAACTATCGCGGTGTGCTGATCACTATCTCCCACGATCGGCGCTTCCTCAACGAGATCTGCACGCATATCGCCGACATCGACTACGAGACCATCATCGTCTACACGGGCGGCTACGACGATATGGTCGCGGCCAAGGGCCAGGTGCGCAACAAGGTCGAGCAGGAGAACTCCGAGCGCAAGAAGAAGGTCGAGCAGCTGCAAGACTTCGTCGCCCGCTTCGCCGCTGGCACGCGCGCGTCGCAGGTTCAGAGCCGCAAGAAGCAGATCGAGCGGCTTTCGTTGACCGACTTGAAGCGGTCCAACATCGAGCGCCCGTTCATCCAATTTCTCGTGAAGAAGCCCTCGAGCAAGCAGACCCTCACCATCGACGGTCTGACCAAGCGCTGGCCGGAGGTCACCGTGTGTGACGGCTTCCGCGCCGTGATCACGCGCGGGGAAAAGGTCGCCATCATTGGCAAGAGCGGTGTCGGCAAGACCACGCTCTGCAAGCTGCTGATGCAGGAGCTGAAGCCCGACGCGGGCAAGATCGAGTGGGGCACGCAGACGAGCGTGGGCTATCTCGCTCAGGATCACCGAGAGGGCATCGCCTCGGGTACCACGGTGAGCAACTGGCTACATTCGTTCGACAAGACCGCGAGCCTGCAGGACATCCGCGGTTTGCTCGGTCGCATGTTGTTCAAGGGCGAGGAGGGCATCAAGCCCACCGAGGCCTTGTCCGGCGGTGAGGCGGTGAGGCTGATCTTCTCGAAGCTGATGCTCACCAAGGACAACGTGCTGATCCTGGATGAGCCGACCAACCACCTGGACCTGGAGTCGATCGTGGCGCTGGGCGATGCGCTCGAGAAGTACGAAGGGACGGCCTTCGTGGTGACGCACGACCGCGATCTGGTGAGCTCTTTTGCGACGCGCATCTTCGCGTTCGACGACGGCGGCCTGCAGGATTTTCAAGGGTCGTACGAGGACTACGTGCAGCGCTTCGGCGGCGACGGCGAAAAGCAGCGCGGCGAAGCCGGCTCGCGCGGCCGTTCGAGCATGGCCCAAGTCTGAACCCCTTGCAGGCTCAGATCTGACCGGTGGACTGCAGCGCACGTCGGTAGGACGAGGCCACCCAGCCCGTGACCATGCGCTGCGGCAGCATGCGAACGATCGCCGTGCCGATGCGGTTGTGGACGCCAGGTACGTGCAGGTACTTGCGGAGCACGAAGGCGGAGAGCGCTTCGCGCGCAGCGGCGCTGACCGGAACTAGCCAACGTTTGAGCGGCACGAAGCTCTCGCCAGCCGTCATTTCCGTCACGATGCCACCGGGCGCATAGGTGGTGATGGACACGTTGCGGCCTTGCATCTCGTGCCATAGGCCGCAGCCAAAGTGCACCAGAAAGGCTTTCGTGGCCGAGTAGGCGGTCTGGTAGGGCACCGGCGTGATCCCGGCCATGCTGGACACGAACAACAAGCCG